>JAVVPF010000015.1 GCA_036655895.1 Cloacibacillus sp.
TTTGATGGCCTGCAAATTTTTGGCGAACTCAGACCGAGGATACACGGCGTTTGAGGCCCGTAAAGACATCACCGATATTTTGGCGATCTATGGCGTGGAGCCGCAAGCGCTCAGGCCGGCCTGGGATATTGCCTTTGACGCATACGGCTCGTGGCTTCAGAGGTGTACCAGAATATCGCTTGATAGGGATAGGTTTGATGAAACACTTGAGACCGTTGGAGTCGAGCCGGAACGCAGAAAAGAATTTTCGGATCTTCTTTTGAAATTATCAGAGGAAATAAAACCGTTGTTGGACTAGAAAAAACAACTATGAGAAGCGCGGCGCAGATGTCAACTGGCGCCGCACTTCTCATTTTAGTACGTTTATTTATATGGCGGGCGTGGCCGCTTATTTCTTTTTTGTCTTTGTCTGCGCGTCGTCGTTTGCGCGCATTATCATTATGTCGGCTACTGCCGCGGCAAGCTGGCCTTTGGTCATTATGGCTGGGCCGCTGTATTTTTTTATTACGGCGTCGTAACGGCCCGGCTCTTTTATTGTGAGCGCGGCAAGCCACTTGCCGAAGTCGTCGAGCGTCACGGTCTCTTCAAAGGGGCGCGTCGGAAATTCGCGGAGGCCGAAGGCACGGCGGAATGCGTCGCGCAGTTCAAGCCAGTGCATTTCGTCGTCCACGCCGTAGACGGTCTCGTCGGATGGGTCCATGTATTCGTAGAGCACGGACATTTCAACGCCCTTCCACCATTTCGACTCCGGCGGCACGTCGCCGAAATTATAGACGGAGAGTTTGTCTTTTGCGTCAAGTAGCGCGGACTGCACGTCAAGCGGGTTCACGTCGCGCGGGTTTTTCTTTTCGCGGATGGCGACGGCTGCAAGCGCGCCCGCGGCCTGTCCCGTCAGCATGGTGATGGGCTGAAGGCGCGTGGAGCCGTTGACTATGCGTGAGACGGAGATGTTTTTCTCTGCGGCGAGCAGCCCGTCTATCTTTTCGGGGATGAGCGCGCCCATCGGCACCTGAAACAGTCCGCCCTTCCAGTCGGATTCCTGCGGCACGCCTATGGACTGTTCGCCAAGGTCTTTATCGAGGTACTGCGGTTCGTGCAGGCCGTGTATGTCGGTCGGGTATTCGCCAAGCGCTATGCTGTCGTGCTTTGAGGTGAGGGTGCGGCGAAGCTGCGGGTCGCGTATGACGTCTTTTACCGTCATTGTTTTGACGCCCGCGATTCGGCGGCTTTCGCGTATGTATGGAAACGGAGGGAAGTGCTGGAGTATTGGCGCAAATTCTTTCGGCATTTCGGCCCAGTCCTGCCAGTCGTTGGTGAAGTATTGGCCGTAGCCCTGCCTGTTGTCGATGGCCCAGTCTTCCATTTTCAGCTCGGTCTGCATGTAGTAGAGGAAGGCGAGAGTTTTTTCCATCGCTTTGCGTTCGGCCTCGCGGCGGAATTTTTTGTCTTCGAGGAAGCGCACTGACATGCCTGGCTCGCCGCTGTCGTGTCCCGGGTAGTCGTTGGCCCAGTTGATGGCGGTGCGCGAGATGTAGGGCCATGATTCCGGGTTGCCGCCGCTTATGTGGGCCGCCTCAGGGTTCGTCACGTCTGGCATCCCGCGGTAGGCGTTGTGCGCGGCTATGTTGTACGGCGCCTTTCCGGGCCAGGTGTCTCCGCCAGCCGTCACTATTTTTTGAAAGCCGGGCAGGTACTGCTCGTAGTTCGGGGGGCGCATTGTGAATTTCAGTTCTTCGGGCACGCCGTTTGGATAGCGTTTTACGACGACGGGATAGGTGATGAACTGTATGACGCCGGTGCGGTCTATTTTGGGGGAGGCGCTGTTGCCGGAGCGGTAGCGCGCGCCGGTCATCGGGATGAAGTCGCCCGCTTCGGTGGCGTCGATGAAAATTTTTGCGTTGATTGAAAGGTCTTTGCCGTCGCACTGGATGAGGGCGGAGGTGACTTTGCCGCCCGTTAGGCCGGCCTTCAGCACCTTAGCCTGTAAGAAGAGGTCGACGTTTCCAGTCATTTTTATCATGTCGAGCAGCGCCTTCTGCGCGGCCCACGGCTCGAAGCCGAAGGTGTCCGGCCCCCAGAGGCAGACGTTGACCGCGGTGTTGCGAAGGTCGTAATATTCTTTCGCTTTGAGTATGAATTCGTAGTAAAGCCCGGTGCGCGTGCGGCGCACGTCGTCTATCGTGGAGACTGCGGCGCCCGTCATTTGGCCGCCGACCCAGTCGGACTGCTCTATGAGGGCGACGGACATGCCCATGCGCGCGGCCTGTACCGCGGCCATCGAGCCGCCCGTGCCGCCGCCTATGACCGCTACGTCAAAGTACAGATTGTCAGCGGCTTCCGCGGTGGCGGCAAGCGAAAAGAAAAATATCATAACTGTAGTTAAGAACGTTATCACAAAAGATTCCTCCAGAATGTTGAAGCTAAGGCACAACTTTTTGATTATACTAGTTTTCGTTAGACTACACAATGAAAAAAATAATGCAAAGCGGCGCTTTGCGCATATAATAGGTGACGTAATGACGTACCTTACAAAGTAAAGCTGCGAAAGGATGATAGTATAGATGAAGGTCATAGATTTGGGCAGGGCGCTTGAGGATTCTATGCAGGTATTTCCGGGGGACGACGCGCCTGTGGTGGAGCGGCTTGATTCCTGCGGCTGCCGTTCAAAGAAGCTCACTCTGTCCACACACACCGGCACGCACATGGACGCGCCGGCGCACATGCTGTGCTCCGGCGCCACGCTCGACGCGCTTGCTCCTGAGAGTTTCTTCGGCTTCGGCTTTATCGTAGACGTGAGCGGCTGCGCTGGGCGCGAGATAGAGCCGGCGGACCTCGGGCTCTCGGCTGCGGAGCTTTCGGCGGCTGATTTTCTGCTGCTGCGCACCGGCTTTGACGCGAAGTTCGGCACGGAGGCCTATTTTAAAAATTTCCCCGTGCTTTCCGCGCGCGCCGCGAGTTTTCTTGCGGAGCAGGAGCTTAAGGGCGTAGGTGTGGACGCGATATCGGTCGATTATGTCGAAAGCGCGGATTCTCCCGTCCACCAGATACTGCTGGGCGCGGGGCTCGTCATAATAGAGAACCTCACAGGGCTGGACAGGCTGCCGTACAAAGAACCCTTCTGCCTGACGGCTCTTCCGATGTCGATAAAAGAGGCAGACGGCGCGCCCGCGCGCGTCATGGCGGTGCTTGAAAATTAGCGCCGCGCGGCTTAATATAAGAGAGAGGCAAAAACAAAAAATCTCGGAGGTGCGGTAATGGCAGATATCGACAGAAAACCTGAAAATAAAATATTCAAGAAAAGGCGCGGCTTCACTCTTATAGAAATAATGGTGGTGGTCGTTATTATCGGGCTGCTTTCCGCGCTTGTCGGGCCTAAGCTGATGGGCCAGAGCGACGAGGCGAAGCGCAAGACGACGCAGACGCAGATATCGCAGCTGGAACAGGTGCTTGGGCTTTACTATCTTGACAACGGCTTCTACCCGACGACGCAGCAGGGCCTTGAGGCGCTGGTCTCCGCACCCGCAACGCCGCCGGAACCGCTCAACTACAAAAAGGGCGGCTATATGAAAAAAATGGCGAAGGACGCTTGGGGACGCGAGTTCATCTATGCTGCGCCCGGCGAGCACGGCGATTTTGACATCCTCTCCTACGGCGCGGACGGCCAGGAGGGCGGCGAAGGCGCCGCAGCCGACATCATGAATTGGGAATAGGGGCGAATACATTGAATAAACCTGAGATGATAATAAAAGCCATCCGCCATGATCTGCTGCTTGAGACGAGCAAGGGGGTGGACGCGGGCGGCCACGTCTTCGGCGCGGTGGTGCTCGATAAAGCGACGCTTTGTCCGGTCATCGCCGGAAGCAACAACCGAATGGAAAATCCTATATACCACGGCGAGGTGGAGACGCTGCGGCGTTTCTTCGCCTGCCCGAACCACCCGAAGCCCAAAGACTGCATCTTCGTAGCAAGCCACGACCCGTGCCCGATGTGCATTTCAGCCATCGCGTGGGCCGGCTTTGACGAAGTGTGGGTGCTCTTTAACTACGAGGACGTAAAAAAGAGCTTCGGTATGCCCGTAGACCTTCTGATGTATAAAGAAATATTTGGCGCGGAGGGCGCGCGGCCGCAGAACGCCTTCTTTAAAAAATACGACTTAAAGGCGGAGGCGGCAAAAGAAGAAAACGCAGAACAGCTTGCCGCGGCAATATCTGAAATAGAGGCTCTATACGCACAGATAGGCAAACAGGTGCGTGACTTCGACTATCCGGGAATGTAGGGCGCAGAAAGCGCCGGCGTTTGTATACGCAAAGGGACGGACATGGTGCAGCTGTCCGTCCCTTTGCGCTCTGGGGTTTTTAGGGTACTAGCTCTGGATGGCTTTTTGGATGATCTCCGTTATTATCTCTTCGCCTCGGGGAGTCATATTTTGGATGTCCGCCAAATCATTGTTGGTAAACGATGCAAAATCGAAATTCGCCCTTTTCAGGATGGCGGCCCCAATATAATGCACCGCGTCCTTGTTCTTCTTGTATATACGTTCCTCCAGCTTCTTCATCTTGGAGTCGAGCTCCTTGATCAGCAGCTCTGGGCTTCTCCTTATTCTCTTGGCGGACGGCCCTTTGGGCTCTCTGCTACCGGTCATAAATATTTCATCCCCTTTATCGTACATAATTTATATTAATTAAATCATTAGTTTGCTGTGCCTTACATTGAAAAGTATAATTCTCTTTTATGTTTGGCACATTGCGTTTTATACCTAAATGGCTATGCGTAAGCATAATGATTAAAGGTTTTTGTTTAAAATATAACATTATCCGCGCAAGCGGCCGTCCCGCGTGCGGCGCGCAAACGGGCGGCCACGCGCAAAACGGCCGCGCCCGTGGGCCGTTTGCTGCGCCGCGCGCGTTACTGGCGGGTGTTTTTTAAGCGCGCGCCTGTTTTATGCCGGCGAACAATTATTGTCGTTTTGATTTGCGCGCGCAAAGAGGCGGCGTTATAATAAGATAAAGGCAGTGCGCCTTATTCTTTCACATTTTTGGGGAGGTCGGCTTTTATGACGTGATCTGTTTTATTCGCTCGTGTACCGAGTCATACATATAATGCCGCGCGCTCCCATACCTCAAATAGAACCAGGACGAAACTTCCTCTTTAACAGCCCTCTGTCCCCTCTTTATTTTTGTGAGCCATGCGCGGCGTCGGTATGCCTGCCGCGTTCTTTCGGCATTTTTTGCGGAATATAAAAATGGCCGCGCCGCTGACGTCTTCATCGCGCGCGCAAAAACATTTATAGGAGGAATAACCTTGGATCGTTTTCTTACTTCAAAGAACGGCCCCGTCTATGCGGGGGTAGTGCTCGGCGTCATAGCCGCAGTGCTGGTAAAATTTGGAAACCCTGGAAATATGGGCTTCTGCGTCGCCTGCTTCACGCGCGACATCGCGGGTGCGCTTGGCCTTCATCACGCCTCTATAGTTCAGTATCTGAGGCCGGAAATAGCGGGCTTCATACTTGGCGCCTTCGCCTCCGCGCTGCTTTTTTCAGAATACAAGCCGCGCGGCGGCTCGTCTCCGCTCGTGCGCCTCGCGCTTGGATTTTTTGCGATGATCGGCGCGCTCGTCTTCCTCGGCTGCCCGTGGAGGGCCTATCTGCGCATCGCGGGCGGCGACATGAACGCCATTGCGGGGCTTGCCGGCCTTGTTGTCGGTATCGCGGGCGGCGTCTGGTTTTTGTACCGCGGCTTCAGCCTCGGCGCTTCGCGCCCCAATCCTAAGGCCTCAGGGCTCGTCATGCCGCTTCTTGCCGTAGCCGTTCTGCTGCTGCTTGTAGTGAGGCCGGTCTTCGGCCCGGACGGCCCAGTCTTTTTCTCAGCGAAAGGCCCCGGCGCCGCGCACGCGCCAGTTGCTATATCGCTTGCCGCGGGGCTGCTCGTCGGCTGGCTTGCGCAGCGCACGCGTTTTTGCACCATCGGAGCTATTCGCGACATGATAATGATAGGCGACAGTCACCTCTTCAAAGGAGTCGCCGCCTTCACCCTGGCCGCTTTTTTGACGAATGTCGCGCTGGGACAGTTCCACGCGGGGTTTGAGGGCCAGCCTGTGGCGCACACGATGCAGTTGTGGAACTTCCTCGGCATGGTGCTTTCGGGTCTTGCCTTCACGCTTGCCGGAGGCTGCCCGGGCCGTCAGCTCATAATGTCCGGCGAGGGCGACGCGGACGCGGGGACCTTCGTCATAGGGATGCTTCTTGGCGCCGCCTTCGCGCACAACTTCCTGCTCGCAAGCTCCGGCAAGGGCATTGGCATGTACGGCGCGGCGGCTACGATGATAGGCTTAGGCTTCTGCCTCATCGTGGGCTTCGGCTTTAGAAACAAGATGGCGTAGGAGGAAAGAACGATGGAAATGAAAGAGAAGAAAGAAAATAAAGAAAAGATGGAAAAGACGGTCGTGGACGCGCGCGGGCTTTCCTGCCCGCAGCCCGTCATAGAGACGAAAAAAGCGCTCGGCGGCAAAGCTTCCGGCGCGGTGGAAATTCTGGTAGACACCGTCACCTCACGCGAAAACGTCATCCGCTTCGCAGAGCACGCCGGCTGGCAGGCAAGCTGGACGGAGAAAAACGGCGGATATTCGGTAATCGCGGAGAAAAAATAAGCGAAGCGACAATCAGCCTGGCAATAAAAAACCTCGGGAGTTAGGGCTCCCGAGGTTTTTGTTAATGGTGGTCTTGCTTCATTTATCTGTCGTTTCCTTATTCTAACATAATCTTTTGTCGCCTCAAGCGCGCCTACCGCGAGGGCTTTGTGTGGTTTGTCACCCAGGCGGCCAGCTCATCCGGCGAACATTGGCCCGCGGGGCGTCCCTGTTTTGTCTGCATGTGCGCAAGCGGGATGCTCACCCTGTTTACGGAATCGGGCAGAGCTATGTTGTTGTGGAACGCGGCTAGTGAAAGCCCCGCAAACGCCGCTGTGACGTAGTTTTTTGCGCCGTCGCGCCATAGCTGCAGCACGAGGCAGCTTCCCGGAGGTATTTGGTTTTGCGCAAAGCCCGGCAGACGCCAGTTGAGGCCGAGCAGCGCGGCGACGCCCGCGATGTTCGTGTCGTGCCCCACAAAAATAGAAACCTTCGCCGCCTGCGCCGGAGCCTTTATCGCGGGCGCCACCTTCGCAAGCCCGAGGTCGCGCCCAAGCAGCGCAGAGGCGAGCAGCGCCGTAAGCTGGCTCGCTTTAGGGAGCGCCACGCCGTTTGCGCGGTTCACGACGTCGAAGATGTTGCTGTGCACCTGCATGAGGTTTTCAAGCACCTCGCCGTTTACAGCGCCCCAGCCTGCGTTTTGGTCGGGCCACTGACAGTATTCCAGCAAAAATATTTCAGCGGTCGATGAGGCTATGGCAAGGCCGCCGCTTATTCCCACGCTAGCTCCGTCCTCCGCAAAGACGATTTCAGAGGGTATGGCAAGCAGATTCGCGCCCTGCGGCAGATGATACTTTTGCGCCGCCTCCGCCGTTATCGGGCCGCATACGTTTGTAAGCTGCGACAGAGGACCGGAAAGTTCCTGCGTCAGCGCGGCGATAGAGCCGCCGGCGTTTCTTACGATGTCCTTGTAGGCCGCCGTTTTGTCGAAAGAGGCAAGCCCCGCCCTCACCGGGTGGAAAACGGGCGTGACAAATATCCTGTCATAGACGACGGGCGCCATATCCTGGGAGCCGGCGAGCGCCGCAAGCATCGCCTCCGCCGTTTGTACCGTGCGCTGCGTGGCGTCGGCGCAGATGAATATTTCCGCAGGCTGCACGCCCTGCGCCAGAAGCCGCGCGCGCTCCGCTCCCCACTGTTGGAAGACGAGCGCCGCGCCGCGAGCGGTAAGCTCGCCGGGCTTGACTGGCCAAACGGGCCATTTTTTTGCCGTCCACTCCGCAAGCACGGCCGGTTTTTCAAGAGGGCTGCGCACGCCGTGGCGTGCAAGCACCACCTCTTTGAGCAGCACCCTTCCATCTGCCAGCGCCTCCTGCGGCAGCGCCGCCGCTGCCGCCGCGGCTAGAAGCGCGCATATTAAAAACAGTTTGCATAATTTTCTCCAATCCATGACAGACCCGCCCTTTGCTTCATTTTTATATAAAAAATCGAGACTTATGACGATATTATTTATAATCCGTCAAAGCCTCGATATGCAGGGTATTTAATGAATCGGCGGGCTGCGTTTAGTGCCTATCCGCGCATTTTTTCAACGTCCGCTCCGTATTTTACGCCTATTATCTCCGCCATTATGGAGACGGCTATCTCGTTTGGCGTCTCTGCCTTTATCGGAAGGCCTATAGGCTGGTGGAGGCGGTCGAGGTGCGCGGCCGATACGCCGCGTTCAAGCAGCATCTTGCGCACGGTAGCTATCTTGCTGCGCGATCCTATCATGCCGTAATAGGCGCCGGGCATATTGTCCGTCACCGCCACGGCCTCCGCGTCGAGCGAGTGCCCGCGCGTCATTATGACGACGAAGCTGCGGTCGTGCAGCGAAAGGCCGTTCTCATAGACCTTTTCGATGGGGCAGACGATGCTGCGCGCCCACGGGATGTTTTCAGAGTTTGCAAATTCGGCGCGGTCGTCCCAGACGACGACGCGAAAGCCGGCGAAGGCGCCGATTTCCGCAAGGGCGCGTCCGACATGGCCGCCGCCGAAGATGACCAGCTCGTCGCTGCGCCCCAGCACCTCCATGAAGAGGTCGGCCTCGCCGCCGCAGGCCATTCCGTCGCGCTCCGTAAGGCTCTTGTGCCAGAGGCGCGTAGGCTCGCCGCTTTTTAAAAGTTCAAGCGCCTGTCCGATGGCCTCAAACTCGATAAGGCCTCCGCCGATGGTGCCGAGAATGCTTCCGTCGGGGCGCACCCACATCGACGCCCCGCGGCTGCGCGGCGTAGAACCAGATTCGGTAATGACCGTGCAGACGACGCCGTATTTTCCGTTTTCAAGCTCGCCGTTTATCTTTTCCAAAAGATCTCTATTCATAAAAACACCTTCCTCTAAAAAATCTCTCTGACATTGCGCCGCGTTAAATCTTTTATCTTCTCTCTTCCGCTTTCTTTTCGCATTTTGCCTTTGTCCGCCGTAACGCACAGCGTCGGCGTTGAGACGGCGGCGGCCAAATAAGCCCGGCCGGCATGGAACGCGCCGTATTTTCATACGCCGCAGTCAGAAGGCGCCCTGCCTCAGACGCTGGCGCGCCGTATGAGCGCGGGCACGATATTTAGGAGCCGGCGGCGAAGCTGCAGGCGGGGTAATGGCAGACGGGGCAGTGCTCGCACAGGCCGCCTACGCCCCATCTGCGCACGAGGTCGCCCGGCTCTATGCCGGCGAATACGAATGGCAGCAGCTTGTCGAGCGCTGTTCTTTCGTCAAAGGCGACGCAGGCTGGCGCGCCAATGACGGCCACGTCGCGCCCGTCTTCCGGCGATTTCGCCCAGCCCAGCATCAGCATAGCGCCGGGAAGCGCGGGCGTTCCCTGAAACGATATTTTCGCGCACCGCGAGCGGATGGCGCCAGGCGTTCTGTCGTCCGCGTCGACGCTCATGCCGCCGGTGCATATAACGGCGTCCGCGCCCTCGTCAAGAAACGCTCCTATGGCGCCGCTTATCTGCTCCAGTGAATCGGTACAGAAGCGCTGGCCCAAAAGCGTGCCGCCGAGCCGTCCAAGTTTTTCCAGAAGTTTCGGGCGGAAGGCGTCCTCAACGCGGTTGTCCACTATCTCCTTGCCAGTAGTCACAAGTCCCACCTTCAGCGGCTTGAAGGGCAGTATCATAAACGGTTTACTGCCGCGCACCGAGGCCACGGCGCGTTCGACGCGGTAGTCTCCAAGCACCAGCGGACGGATGCGAAAGCCAGCCACCGTCTGTCCGGCCAGCACCGGCCTGTGAGGGGCGAGCGCCGAAAGCACCCAGTCAGGGTCCTGATTGACGCGGTTCACCGTCTCAGCCAGATACCAAAGCAGCCCAGACTTCTCCGCTACGAGGTTGCACCGTCCCTCCTCCGGCTCCGTAAGGCGCAGGTTTTCGCCGCAGAGCGCCTCTCCGAGCGCGCGCGCCGCGTCGTCCTCGTGAATGTCGCCGGGAGACATCTCCATTATCGAAAGGTTCTCGCGCCCCATGCTGCGAAGCGTCTCAAGGTCGGCCTCTGTGATCACCTGTCCCTTTTTGAAGCGCGCCGATTTTTTGTGGTTTTTCGCGTCGATCTGCGTAAGGTCGTGCGCAAGCGGCAGTCCTACCGCCGCGTCAAGCGGGATCTGCGTTATCTTCAATTGTTATCATCCTTTTCATCGTTGTTTTTATCGGAATTGCTCACAGCGCACTCAGGGCACGCGCCGTAGATGACGAACTGTTTGCCCTCGACCTGCATCCCGGCGGGCACCGCAACGCGCGGCATCCGCTGGTCGGCAAGGCAGAACATCCTGCCGCACGAAAGACATAAAAAATGCGCGTGATCGCCGGGGCAGCCCTGCGTTCCCTGCTCGTGCGCGCAAAAACGCCAGACGCCGTCGATGCCCTGCACCTGATGGACGATGCCCGCCCTCTTCAAAGTTTCAAGCGTCCGGTATAGAGTGACGCGGTCGAGATGCTCCGCAAGCCGCGCCTGTATCTCCGCGTGAGAAAGCGGCGCGCCCTCCGCTGCAAGCAGCTCCAGCACCACGCGCCTCTGCCGCGTCACCCGCAGCCCCGCGCTTGTCAGTTCCATATTTATATCCAAAAGGTCCAGGCCCCCAGTCCGTTTTTATTTTCCCAATATTTATATTATCCTCAAATCACAACTTAATTGCAATAGGTTGCCCGCGCGCGAAAATAACACACCAAAGCGCCGCGCGTTTAAAATTATTTGATATATAAGGCAAAATTTGTTTTGAGGCCTTACTACATCGTGCAAAAGAAAAATCAACGTCGCAAACGTAAGCGTAAATTAATTTTTACAGCTCTGTTGCGTTCCAAAGCAGAGGTTGACATTATCGGCCTCTGCTTTTATTATGTTCCCCAATATGCGAGAAAGGCGCGCAGCCTTTCAAACCGGCATCGAAGGGACGGGACAGCAATGCGGAAAGATATGATGGTAAACGTATCCAATATAGTCGTCGTAGTACGCATTATTAGCAGCGGGTCCCCCGAATTGGCCGGCGCTTAATTGCCGTGTTACTTCGGACCGGGGCCCACAGAGGGCGCCGGTCCTTTTTTTATGATTTTTAAGTTTGCTTAGAAAGGGCGTTATCAATTTGAAGAGTACATTCAGCATCGTTTCCGAAGACAACCCCGGAGTGCTGATGCGCATCGCAAGCCTCATCTACCGGCGCGGCTATAACATCGAGAGCCTTAGCGTCGGGCGCACGGACACGCCGGGACTTTCGCGCTTCACCATCATCATAGAGGGCGAGGAGGGCGTCTACGACCAGATCCGCAAGCAGCTCATGAAGCTCATAGAGGTCGTAGAGGTGAACAACCTCACGAAAGAGGGGCCGTTCGTCGAGCGCTGGCTTTCGCTAGTCAAGGTAATGGCGCCTCTTGAACGCAGGCCGCACATCTTGCAGACGGCGGAGATCTTCCGCTGCCGCGTCGTAGACCTCGGCTCCGATACGATAACGCTTGAGGTGACGGGCGACTACGGAAAGGTGCAGGCCTGCATGGAGGCGCTTCGCCCCTACGGCATACTTGAGACGGCTGGCAGCGGACAGGTTGCGCTCTCCCGCACCGGCTTCGACAACTAAGTTATCATTTAGCCCAGTAAGCTTTTGATATATAAATTCTAATATTTTAAGGAGTGTTTTATTATGGGTGCAAAGGTTTATTACGATCGCGACGCGGACTTGAATTTTCTTAACGGCAAAAAGGTGGCCGTCATCGGCTACGGAAGCCAGGGACATGCGCATTCGCAGAATCTGCGCGACAGCGGCGCGGACGTCATCGTAGCTCTTCACGAAGGCAGCAAGTCAAAGGCGAAGGCGGAAGCGGACGGCTTTTGCGTGCTGACGGTGGCTGAGGCCGCAAAAGAGGCCGACCTCATCATGTTCCTCATGCCCGACCACATGCAGGCTGAGATATACAAGACGCAGGTCGCGCCGAATATGAAGCCCGACGCCAAGCTGCTCTTCGCGCACGGCTTCGCGGTACATTTCGGCCAGATAACGCCCGCTCCGTCGCACGACGTCTTCATGATAGCCCCCAAAGGCCCCGGACACATGGTGCGCGCCATGTACAAAGAGGGCAAAGGCGTGCCGTGCCTCATCGCCATCTACCAGGACGCAAGCGGCAAGGCGAAGGACTACGCGCTTGCATACGCCTCGGCAGTAGGCGGCGGACGCGCGGGCATCATTGAGACCACCTTCCGTGAGGAGACGGAGACCGACCTCTTCGGCGAGCAGGCCGTGCTTTGCGGCGGCGTCTGCGAACTGATGCAGCAGGGCTTCAAGACCCTCGTCGACGCCGGCTACCAGCCCGAGATGGCCTACTTTGAGTGCATCAACGAGATGAAGCTTATCGTAGACATGATCTTCGAAGGCGGCATGAGCTGGATGAGATACTCAATCAGCGACACGGCGAAATACGGCGACATGACGGCAGGCCCGCGCGTAATTGGCGAAGAGTCGCGCAAAGCCATGAAGCAGCTCCTCACAGAGATACAGGACGGCACCTTCGCGCGCGACTGGATCCTTGAGAACCAGACCGGACGCCCGCGCATGAAGAAATGGGCGAAGGCGGCCCAGGAAGCTCCCTGCGAAGCCGTAGGCAAAGAGCTGCGCAAGATGATGCCTTGGATGGATCAGAAGGAAATCCCTAAATTTTAAGATTGTATGGCCCATCTCCGTCATGACTTGGCCTCAGCCTTTCCTCGCCGCACGAAAGAGTGCGGCTCCGGGAGGCTGAAACCAAGTCATTTAGGAGCTGAACCATCCAATCTTAAAATTTCAACTTTTGACGCACCGCAAGTGCGCCTCCGGCTCATCGCCGGCCGATTCATTTAGCATCCGGCACATCTAAACAGCGGGCCATACGTATCGTATGAAAATATGAAAAGATAAGAAGATAAAAGATAACAAGACAAAACACAACATGATAACACGGTAAGCAGGCACTGGCTAAAAAACAAGATTTTAAAGGAGCGCAATAAAATGGCAAGAATGAACGGGGCTCAGATGGTGGTCAAAGCTCTGGAGGACGAGGGCGTATCGACGGTCTTCGGGCTTCCCGGGGGGACGGTCATCCATCTCTATGACGCTCTCTATGATTCCAAATTAAATCACATACTGATGCGCCACGAACAGGCGGCCTCGCACGCGGCGGACGGATACGCGCGCACAAGCGGCAGGCCGGGCGTCTGCATCGCGACATCGGGCCCCGGAGCCACGAACCTCGTAACAGGCATAGCGACAGCGAACCTCGACTCAGTGCCGATGATAGCCATCACGGGGCAGGTGGCGACCACAGTCATCGGAACGGACGCCTTTCAGGAGGCGGACATCGTAGGCGCCTCGCTTCCGCTGGTAAAACACAGCTTCCAGGTGCGCACGCCCGACCAGATACAGTCAACCATCCACAAAGCCTTCTACATAGCCTCGACGGGACGCCCCGGGCCGGTGCTCATAGACGTCCCCGCGGACGTACAGAAGGGCTTTGGCGACTATAAATATTCAACGGAGCTAGATTTTTTAGGCTATCATCCAGAAAACCTCTGGGACGTCTCGCAGCTTGACGCCGCGGTCTCCCTCATAGAGCATGCGGAGCGCCCCGTGATATTTGCCGGCGGCGGCGTCATTCGCTCAGGCGCCTCGCCCCAGCTCATAGACTTCGCGCTGAAATACCAGATACCGGTGACGACCACGCTCATCGGCAAAGGCGGATTCCCCGAGTCGCACGAATCGGGCCTCGCGCTCGGCATGGCCGGAATGCACGGACGCCCCGTAGCGAACCGCGCGCTCATGGCGGCAGACGTCATAATCGCCGTCGGCTCGCGTTTCAGCGACCGCACCACAGGCAACAGACAGCGGTTTGCCGCGGACGCAAAAATAATCCACATAGACCTCGACGCGGCTGAGATAGACAAAGCCATAGAGACGGACGTCTGGCTCGTAGGCGACGCCGCGCGCGTGCTCGACGCCTTGATGGCCGCGCTTGGCAAAAAAATAGCGGAGCACGGCGAATGGAACAAAACCCTTGACGAAATACGCAAAAAAGAGCCGCTGCCGCACGGCCGTCTTGAAAACGAAATAGCCCCGTGGCAGGCGCTCGAAGAGCTTCGCGCACTCACGGGAGGGTCGGCCGTCATCACAACCGAAGTCGGCCAAAACCAGATGTGGGCGGCGCAGTATCTTAACATCGAAGCGCCCGGGCGCTTTTTGAGCTCAGGAGGCCTGGGTACAATGGGCTTCGGATTCCCCGCTGCAATAGGCGCGGCCTACGCCTGCCCAGACCAGCCCGTATGGTGCGTCGCCGGCGACGGCAGCCTCATGATGAACATACAGGAGCTAGACACCTGCGCACGCTACAACATCCCCGTCAAAATCATGCTGCTCAACAACGCCTGCCTCGGCAACGTGCGCCAGTGGCAGCAGCTGTTCTACGATCACCGTTATTCAAACACCATCTACAACAGAACGCCTGACTTCGTAAAAGTCTCCGAGGCGATGGGCGTTCCCGCCTTCTCCGTCTCGCACCCGAACGATCTCCACAAAACGCTTGCGGCCGCAATGGCCGAGCCGGGCCCAGCCTTGGTGGACGTCCGCATACCGCAGGGCGCGCTAGTGCTTCCGATGGTCTACCCCGGCGACTCGATAGACAACATGGTGACTCAATAGGAGCTGATAGATAATGAACAGCGATAAAGCTAAAAAAGGATACCTTCGCGCGCCGCACCGCTCGCTTCTCAAAGCGGCCGGCTACACCGACTGGGAAATAGAACGCCCGTGGATAGGCGTAGCCAACGCCTACAACGCAATAATCCCAGGGCACACCCACCTGCGCACCATCACAGAGGCGGTCAAGGCCGGAATCTACGCGGCGGGCGGCCTTCCGATAGAATTTCCGGTAATAGGGGTGTGCGACGGCATAGCCATGAACCACGAGGGAATGAAATTCTCCCTGCCCAGCCGTGAGCTCATCATGGACTCAGTAGAGGTGATGGCGCGCGCCCACGCCTTCGACGGGCTCGTGCTCGTGCCCAACTGCGACAAAATAGTGCCCGGCATGGCAATGGCCGCGGCGGAGCTGAACCTCCCGTCAGTAGTAGTCTCAGGCGGCCCCATGATGGCCGGGCAGCACAAAGGAAAAACACTCGACCTAAACAGCGTCTTTGAAGGCGTCGGCCAGCGCGGAGCCGGAAAAATAGACGACGCGGCCTTACAGGAGATAGAAGACAACGCCTGCCCCGGCTGCGGCTCCTGCTCAGGCATGTTCACGGCAAACACCATGAACTGCATGATGGAGGCGCTGGGCCTCGCCCTCCCCGGAAACGGCACCATTCCCGCCGTGCACGCCGGACGCATCCGCCTCGCAAAAGACGCAGGGCGCGCCGTAATGGCGCTCGTTGAAAAAAATATACGCCCGCGCGACATACTGACCGCGGAGGCCTTCAGAAACGCCGTAGCGGTAGACCTTGCTCTCGGCGGCTCCACAAACACCTCGCTCCACCTTCCCGCCATCGCGTGGGCGGCTGGGCTAAAACTATCTCTTGAACTCTTCAACGAAGTCGGCGAACAGGTGCCGCACCTCTGCTCAATGAGCCCCGGCGGACAGTATCACATAGAGGACCTCTGGCGCGCAGGAGGAGTGCGCGCTCTCATGGAAGAACTCTTTGCCGCCAGCCTCATAAACGGCGAAGTCATCACAGTCACCGGAAAAACGGCCGCTGAAAACGCCGCGGGCGCCCGCGTGCTTGACACTGAGGTCATTCGCCCGCTCGACAGGCCCTACCACAAACAGGGCGGCCTTGCCTTCATGAAAGGAACGCTCGCCCCTCTTGGCGCAATAGTGAAACAGGCGGCGGTAGCCCCTGAAATGCTCGTCCACACCGGCCCGGCGCGCGTCTTTGAATCCGAAGAAGAGGCGAGCGCCGCAATAATGGCAAACAAAATAAAAGACGGCGACGTAGTCGTCATTCGCTGCGAAGGCCCCAAAGGCGGCCCCGGAATGCGCGAAATGCTCGCCCCCACCTCCGCCATAATGGGTCAGGGCAAAGGAGAAACGGTAGCCCTCATCACAGACGGGCGCTTCTCCGGCGCAACGCGCGGCGCCGCCATCGGCCACGTCTCGCCCGAAGCCGCGGTAGGCGGCCCCATCGGCCTTGTAGAAGAGGGAGACGAAATATACATCAACATCCCTGAAAAACGCCTCGACCTCCACGTCTCAGAAGAGACGCTCGCCGAACGCCGCAAAAAATTCGTCCCCAAAGAACAGCCCGTAGAGAGCCCCTTCCTAAACCGCTACCGCGCCTTCGCCACCAGCGGAGTAGAAGGCGGAGTGCTGAAAAAAGGCTAGCCCCTTACCTCGGCAATAAAAACCCAACATAAATAAACCGAAGAGAGCCGCGTCGCCAGACGAGGCTCTCTTGATCTGCATGCGACGGAGGTATCGCAAACTGGGCGGAACAAGGCTGTAAATGCGTCTGTCTATGTGCCGCCGCTTCTCACAGCGCTGCTTTCCGGTATCGCCCGCGCCCTGCGAACTCAATAAGCCCCCGGTCTCTTAGCATCTGCAACTGCTGCCTTATTTTTGCGCGGATGTTGTTGTTTTCTGGGTGGATCGCCGACAGTTTTTCTTCAAAGTCGTATATTTTCGCCAGCGTGAATTCTTCGCCTGCGGTTTTGTTGACGCAGTTTAAAATGTCCAACAGCCAACTGCGCGTGGCCATCTCTTTTACCTCAAGCTTTAAGGCGGCGGCGAATTTTTTAATGACCACTGCTTTTTCAAGCGGTACGCTATTCTCGATGATGTATATCCGCCCCTGCTCTGGAATGTCGTGAAGCAAGATATTACAGCCCGTCCATCCGGCTCTTTTTGCGGTAGGTGAAAGTGGTTCGCGTTTTTCAACTATCTTTGGTGTGAAGAAGAATTTTGGCACGGCGAAAAGGTCGTGGACGCGCATATCGGCGCGGCTGTAGTTCATGAAAAGAAAATCAGGGTTTGTCGTGCTCTTGATGCGGTCGATCATAGCTTCGTAGGCGCCGCCTGCCGTCTTTTTTGAAAAACCGTTCTGGCGGCTCTTTTGCTCGTAGACCGCGCCGCAGGCGGGGCAGGAAAAATCCTTCACTGGCCGGTTCGCCGTCTCATGTATCAGATGATCGCTGCCGCAGCGAGGGCAGTAAAGGTTTGGCGCAGTCCACCCTTCGGTGAGCCTGCGCGCGATCTGCGACGGGCTCATGTATTGATTGCCAAGTTTCTCCTCAAGCGCCGTATTCATCGTCTTAAGTCTCCCGTTTCCTATAGTTAAAACATCTCCGTAACTCTCTCCAATATGCCGTTCAGCTGGGCTATGGCTATGCCGTAGTTGGTTATGGGGACGCCGGCGGCTTGGGCTTCTATTATTCGGGACATTAGCTGTTTTCTGGTGAACATGCAACCGCCGCAGTGGAGGATGAGTTTGTATTCTTTGAGGTTCGCGGGGAAGTCAAGGCCGGTGGCGATGTCGGCGGTGAGGTTTTCTCCGGCTTTTTCGCGCAGCCAACGCGGCAGTTTTTCGCGGCCGATGTCTTCGTTCAGCGGCGCGTGGGTGCAGGCTTCGGCTATTAGCACCTTGTCGCCGTCTTTGAGGTTTTCTATGGCGCGCGCGCCCTCTATGAAGGCGGCAAGTTCGCCTTTCGCTCGCGCCATGAGTATGGAGAAGGAGGTGAGCGGCACGCTGCGCGGCAGCACGCCGTTTACGTAGCCAAAGACCTGCGAGTCGGTTATGACGAGCGCCGGCGGCTCTTTGAGCGCGGCCAGCATCTGCGGGAAACGGTCGGCGGTGCAGGAGAGCGCCATGCCGCCGTTGTCCAGGATGTCGCGTATCGTCTGCACTTCGGGCAGTATGAGCCGGCCTTTGGGAGCCTGTATGTCCTGCGGCGCTACGAGTACGACAGTGGCGCCCGGCAAAAAGAGGTCGCCCGTCAGCGTCGGCGCTTCAAAATCTGTGGGCGCCGCCTTTACGATGGAGGCAAGCAGCGGCGCGCGGGAGTTTTTGTCAAGCGCGGAGACCGCCGTGAAGGGGATGCCGAGCGCGGCTTCGACGCGGGCGCGAAGCGGCTCCACCTCCTGCGGCGCCAGTTTGTCCGTCTGGTTGAGCACGCCGATGACCGAGGTTTTTCTCTTTCGGAACTCTTCTATCCATTCTTTTTCAAAGTCAAGCGCGCCCGACGCCGCGCCCGCGGCTACGACCAGCAGCGCAAGGTCCGTCCTGTCCATCATGGAGCGCGCGCGTTCGATGCGCAGGGCGCCCAGCTCGCCGGTGTCGTCCAGCCCCGCCGTGTCTATTACGGCGATGGGGCCGAGCGGCAACAGCTCCATGCTTTTGATGACGGGGTCGGTGGTTGTGCCGGCGTATTCGGAGACGAGCGCCGTCTGCTGCGCCGTTACGAGGTTTATGAGGCTCGATTTGCCGGCGTTGCGTCTGCCGTAGAAGCCGATGTGCAGGCGGTTGCCGCGGGGGGTGTCGGAGAGCGCCATCTATTTCACCAGCGCGCGCACGTCGTCTATTTTTTTGCGCTGCAAGCCGTTGTCGAGCATGAACTGCTGCGTGCGCACCAGCTCTTCTATGTCTGCTTTGCGAATGGCCGGGTCAAAGTTGTACCAGCCGTACATGGCCTCTACGCCGGCCATCGGCATTCCAGTCTCTTTCTGGGTCATCTCTTTTGCCTCTTTTGGATGTTTTTTCATCCATTCGAGCGTCTTTTTGTGCGTCTCCATGAAGGTCGCGACGGCTTTAGGATAGGCTTTCATGAATTTGTCCGTCGTGGCTATGACGATCGTCGCGTCCACTAGTCCCTCGCCGTTTTTGAGCATCCGCGAGCCTGTTGAGAGCGCCTTGTAGGCGGCGGGGCCGGCAAGCAGCGCCGCGTCTACGCTGTTGTTCGCCAGTGCGTTTGCGCCGGAGGCCAAGTCCATCTGGATGAAGCTGACGTCGCGCATGGACATGCCCTCTTTGTCGAGCGCTGCGGCAAGCAGCTGATGAAGTATCGTTCCTTTGGGGCCGGCCACTTTTTTGCCTTTGAGGTCGCGCACGGTTTTTATCGCGGGGTCTTTTACTACTATCATGAAGGCTTTCGGCGCGCGGGAGTATATTCCGACGATGCGAAGGTCAAGGCCTTCGGAGGCGGCAAGCAGCGCTGAGGTGGAGCCAAGGCAGCTGGCTATGCCTATCTCGCCCGCGGCAAGCGCAGCCGTCTGTTTGGGGCCCTCCGTCAGTTCGGGGAAGGCGAGCGTAACGCCGGGGTAGGCGGCTTCAAAGGATCTGTTGTATTTTTCAACGATCGACGGAACGTTGAGCGGCGCTTTGACGTAGGTGATGGCAAGTTTTGCCGGGTAGTCCGCGGCAAACGCTGTGGCCGCCGCCGCAAGGACGATGAGAAACGCTGTGATTATTTTTTTCATTTTGAATATCTCCCTTTTTTAATTTTAAATTTTTATATTTTGGAACGGCTGATCATAAAACTGCAAAAGGACGGGCTGTCGAAGAGAGGCCTCTATTTTTTCGACATGGCGGCTTTGACGGTGACGCCGGTTATTTTTCCCAGTTTGCCTGTGAGCGCGCTT
The DNA here is from genome assembly GCA_036655895.1 of Cloacibacillus sp. Lineage (NCBI taxonomy): Bacteria > Thermotogati > Synergistota > Synergistia > Synergistales > Synergistaceae > Cloacibacillus > Cloacibacillus sp. The sequence continues at coordinate 19,731 of JAVVPF010000015.1, forward strand.
ATGGAATCGGTCGTTCCGTCCAGCACGACGGAGATGACTGAAAGTCCGCGCTCGCGGTAGGGGATGCCGAGGCGGCCGACGATGAGGCCGCTGTACTGGTGCAGCACGGCGTTGACGGAGGCGGCGCTGTCCGGCTCTTCAACGATTATGGCGGCCACGCCGATTTTGTTTTCGTCCTTTTTTTGTTCTTTGTCTTCGTTTGCTGGTATTTCCGGCATGGATGTCCCTCCTAAAATAAAAAACAGAGCCGCTCCCGCACGGGAAAGGCTCTGTGAACGACATACAGAATTGCAGACCGCTTGCCGACCGCCGGAATGTTTCAACTAACGCGCCCGTGCGGGGCGACATACAGAACTGTTTACCTCTCCCCACCCGCAGGGCGCACCTCCGGGAGCGGAACGTTTATTAAAATCTCTTTAGATATTATAGGCTAAATCTTGCGTTAGGCAAGCGGTATTTTTAACGAACCGCCCGCGCCGCCGCACCGTTTTTTGCGGCGCTTTCGTAAATTATTTGAGCGGATGTTTCGCCTTGTCCTTTGCGTCCTCGGCCTTGTAGAAGGCGTCGATTTTTTCTAATATGAGGCGGCGTTTTTCGCGGTCGTCCGCCTCCTGAGGCAGAAGCGCCGGGTCTATCGGATCTCCGAAGGTGACGGTGAGCTTGCGCGGGCGCGGGAAGCGCATGGCGGGCGAGAGCGCGCGGAAGGAGCCGCTGACGTAGGTGGGCACGACAGGCGCGCCTGTTTTTAGCGCCATGATGGCGACGCCGCCTTCAAGCGGCTGGAGCCGTCCGTCGAGCGTCCTGTGCCCTTCGGGGCAGATGAAGGCGCTGAATCCGTCTTTTATAAAGCCTATGACCATGCGAAGCAGCCCCGCGGAGCTGGCTTTGTTTTCGGGCGAGACTGGCACAGCGCCCATCTCATGCAGGAAGGCCGCGAAGGGTTTGAAGTGAAACAGCCCTTCCCATGCGATGAATTTTAAATAGCCGGGCAAAAAGGCGTATCCAACTACGGGCGGGTCGAGGTAGCTTGCGTGGTTTGGCGCGACTATTACGGGCCTCTCCTGCGGGATTTTCTCTTTGCCGAAAATCTCCAAACGATGATAGAATGTGAAATATAGGAATGTTATAAGACGTACTACGTTATATACCCAGTTTCTGTCAGATTTCAAAGCCGATTCCCCCAATGTGCTGCTGTTTAATAGCATAACTCAGCGAGGGGGCGGCTGGCAAGTGAGGAGCGGTAAATTTGGAGGATAAAAATATAAAATCTCAGAACACGGCGGAGGGCGCGCGCGGCTTTACGCTTCGGACGCTCGGGCGCGACCTTTTTCTCGGCTGCGTCGCCATCATGCCGCTTGCGCTCTTTATTTTCTGTTTCTATTATCTCATCGGATTTTTTGAGGCGATAGGCGCGCTCATCTTCGGCATAACAAAATCGCAGAAGTCGACGGCGCTGATAAGCTGTTTTCTCATCGTAACTCTCATCTCCATCGGGCGAAAGCTGCGCCGCAGGGAGACGTCGATACTGAGCCTTCTCGAACACTACGTCATCACAAAGATACCGGTCCTGGGCGGCTGGTATACGGCGCTGCGCGACATTTTGCAGACGTTCACCTCAGGCGGCGGCAACACCTACCTCGGCACGGCGAAGGTGCCGGCGGGGCCGGGATATATCATAGGCTTCGTCTCCAGGCGCGAGACGCTTGCCGACGGCTCCGTGCAGGTGACGGTCTTCGTGCCTACGTCGCCGAACCCGACGACGGGGCTGGTATTTTTCTTCCCGGAGGATCAGATAGAATATCTCGACCTGTCGCCCGAGAAGGCCTTTACAAAGATAATCTCACTTGGCGTGAAATCTTAAAGGCGGACGGCGAAGGCGCCGCCTCTATTTTTCAAAAAAGGCAAAGGCCGCGGCCCCAGTCGTTTTGACCGGGGCCGCGGCTTTATGTTTTTGCGTCTTTTGCGTTACTGGTTTTCTTCCATGCGCCTGTATTTTTCGTAGCGCGCCGCGGCCTCTTCGGCCGCCTCTTTGAAGAATTTTTCTGCGTTGTCGGGGAAGGTGCGTTTCAGCGCGGAGTAGCGCACTTCGCCTTCAAGGAAGTCGCCGTAGGGCATAGTGGGCGCCTTTGAGTCGAGCGAGAGCGGCTTTTCTTTTCTCGGGTCAAAGCGGTAGAGGTTCCAGTAGCCGGAGGCGACCGCGCGCTTCATTTCGTCCTGCGTGCGCCCCATGCCGCCGCGGATGCCGTGCGCCATGCAGGGCGCGTAGGCTATGATGACGGAGGGGCCGTCGAACTCCTCGGCCTCGCGCATCGCCTTGATGAGCTGGTTTTGATCGGCGCCCATCGCCACCTGCGCCACGTAGATATTCCCGTAGGTCATAAGCATCGCGCCCAGGTCTTTTTTGCCGACCTTTTTGCCGCTGATGCAGAACTGCGCCACAGCGCCTTTAGGCGTGGACTTTGAGGACTGGCCGCCCGTGTTTGAGTAGACCTCTGTGTCTACGATGAGGACGTTTACGTTCTCGCCCATAGCCAGCACGTGGTCCAAGCCGCCGAAGCCTATGTCGTAGGCCCAGCCGTCGCCGCCGTACATCCAGAAGGTCTTTTTTGATAAATGTTCTTTGTTGGCCAAAAGCTCCGCCGCTTTTTCGGCGGCCGCCCCTGCAAGTGTCGCCGATTCAAGCGCGGCTACAAGCGCGTCGCCCGTCTTTGCGGAGGCCGCGAAGTCGTCGTAGGCGGCAAGCCACGCACGCACCGCGTCGGCGGCAGCCTCAGGCGCGCCCGCTTCAAGCAGAGCCTCAGCGCGCAGCCTCTGCGCGCTGCGCTGCTGCTGAACGGAGAGGAACATGCCCAGGCTGAACTCAGCGTTGTTTTCAAAGAGCGAGTTTGACCACGCAGGGCCTTTGCCCGCCTTGTTTTTTGTGTAGGGGATGCCGGGCATCGCCGCGCCCCATGCCTGCGAGCAGCCGGTAGCGTTCGCCCAGTAGACGCGGTCTCCAAAGAGCTGCGTCATAAGCTTCGCGTAGGGCGTCTCGCCGCATCCGGCGCAGGCCGCGGAAAATTCAAGCAGCGGCTGGCGGAACTGGCTTCCTTTTATCGTCCACGGGTCGAAGGAGCCCTCTTTGTCGGAGAGAGAAAGTCCGTAGGCCCACTCGTCGGGCAGCGATTTTGATTTTTCTATGGGAACCAACGCAAGCGCCGTCTCCTTTGCGGGGCAGGCGGCGACGCAGCTTCCGCAGCCTGTGCAGTCGTCGCGGCTTATCTGCATCGTGAAGTAGAGTCCCTTTGCGCCCGTCGCGGGCATTGTGAGGAAGCCCTCCGGGGAGGCAGCCTTTTCGTCTTCCGTGAGCAGATAGGGGCGGATGACGGCGTGCGGGCAGACGCAGGCGCAGCGGTTGCACTGTATGCAGCGCGTCGGGTCCCATTCGGGAACCTGCGTCGCGATGGCGCGTTTTTCGTAGGCGGTGAGGCCAAGCTCCACCGTGCCGTCCTCGTAGCCCTTGAAGGCGCTGACGGGCAGGCTGTCTCCCTGCTGGCGGTTTATCGGTTCAAGCAGTTTTTCGATGATGGCGGGCTCTCCTTTGGGACGCGGCTTTGCCGCCTCCTGCGCCTCGCTCCAAGACTCGGGAATCTCCACGCGCACCAGCATAGCGCCGCCGTCGTCGATGGCCGCTATGTTTCTTGCCACCACCTCGTCTCCCTTTGCGAAGAAGGTCTTGCGCACAGCTTCGGCCATATATTTTTTCGCCTCGTCTATCGGTATGAGGTCTACGAGGTGGAAGAAGGCCGACTGGAGCGGGATGTTGACGTGGCTGCCGAGGCCGTGTTTTTCGGATATCTTCGTCGCGTTTATTATGTAGAAGCGGGCGTGCTTGCGGGCCAGTTTGCGGCGGATGTCGGCTGGGATGTTGGCCTCAAGCTCCTCCGGCTCCCACGGGCAGTTGAGCAGCAGCGTGCCGCCCTCCTTCAGCTCGCTTACGATGTCGTAATTTTGGATGTAGGTCGGGTTGTGCGCCGCGATGAAGTCGGCGCGCTTTACGAGGTACGACGAGCCGATTGGGCTGTCGGAAAAGCGCAGATGCGAGATGGTGACGCCGAAGGATTTTTTTGCATCGTATTCAAAATAGGCCTGTCCGTATTTTTCAGTGCTGCTGTTTATTATCTCAACGGTGTTCTTGTTAGCACCGACCGTGCCGTCGCCGCCCAGCCCCCAGAATTTGAAGGCCATATCGCCCTTGGCCGCGGCCGAAAGCGGCTCGCCCACGGGCAGAGAGAGGTTCGTCACGTCGTCGGTGATGCCTATCGTGAAATTGTTTTTAGGGTGCGGCTGCGCCAAGTTGTCAAAGACGGCCGCTATCTGCGCCGGGTCGGTGTCCTTCGACGAAAGTCCGTAGCGCCCGCCGACTATCGCAACTCCGCGCCCTGAGCCTGCGAAGGCGGTGCAGAGGTCCTGATAGAGCGGCTCGCCGTTTGAGCCCATCTCCTTGCAGCGGTCCAGTGCCGCTATTTTTTTGACCGTGGCGGGAATGGCCGCCATCAGGTGCTTCACGGAGAACGGACGGAAGAGGTGCACCTGCACGAAGCCAGTTTTGCGCCCCTGCGCGTTCATGTGGTCGACGGCCTCGCGCGCCGCGCCGGAGACGGAGCCCATCGCAACGATGACCTCCTCCGCGTCAGGCGCGCCGTAGTAGTTGAAGAGGTGATACTCGCGCCCGGTTATGGCGCTTATTTTGCCCATGTAATCCTCGACTATTGCGGGAAGCTCGTCGTAGGCGCCGTTGTTCGCCTCGCGTATCTGGAAATAGATGTCCGGGTTCTGCACCGTGCTGCGCATCATCGGGCGCTCCGGGTTCAGCGCTTCGGCGCGGAATTTTGCAAGCGCCTCTCGGTCGAGCAGAGAGGCAAGCGTCTCGTAGGAGATCTCCTCCACCTTGTTTATCTCGTGCGAGGTGCGGAAGCCGTCGAAGAAGTGCATGAAGGGCACGCGGCCCTTTATCGCGGCAAGGTGCGCCACGCCCGCAAGGTCCATTATATCCTGCACGCCCGCCGTCGAAAGCATGGCAAGCCCGCACTGGCGGCAGTTCATTACGTCGGAGTGGTCGCCGAAGATGGAGAAGGCGTGAGTGCCCACCGTGCGCGAAGCTACGTGGAGCACTCCCGGGTGGCGCTGGCCGGAGAGCCTGTGCAGCACGGGGATCATCAGCATCAGCCCCTGGGACGAGGTGAACGACGCGCCAAGCGCGCCGGTTTCAAGCGCGCCGTGGATGGCGGCGGAGGCTCCAGCCTCCGACTGCATCTCAATAAGCGTCACCTGCTGCCCGAAAATATTTTTCTTTCCGGCCGCCGCCCACGCGTCGGTCTTTTCCGCCATCGGGGAGGATGGCGTGATGGGATATATGGCGGCGACCTCCGTAAAGGCGTAAGCCACATACGCGGCCGCTTCGTTGCCGTCCATTGTAACAAGACGTTTGTCTGTCATAGTCAAGCACCTCTTTGTCAAATTAAATTATTTAAACGACAGGCCGTTAGTTTGCCCGATAAATCATCTTTACGCTTTTTATTATAATACCTTTCGGCCGCCGTATCTTATAAAATTTCGCGCGCCGGCAAAAAGTCGAAAGCCGGCGCGCGCCTCTTTTTGTCAGCGCTACGCAGTCTTTACCGAGGCCGCCTTTTGCAGGCCGAGCTTCGCCACGGCGTCGTCGCGCATCTTGTATTTCAATATCTTTCCCGCCGCGTTCATCGGGAAGTCGCGCACGAAATCTATATACTTCGGGCATTTGTGGCGCGCCATCTGCGCTAAGAAAAATTCCTTTATCTCGCGCTCCGTTACGCTTTCGCCTTCCTTCAATACGATGCAGGCCATTATCTCCTCGCCCAGAGCCTCATCCGGCACTCCTATCACCTGCACGTCCTTCACCTTCGGGTGTGTATAGAGGAACTCCTCCAGCTCCTTCGGGTAGATGTTTTCGCCGCCGCGGATTATCATGTCCTTCAGACGTCCCGTTATCCTGTAATAGCCCTCGGGCGTGCGGCAGGCGAGGTCTCCGCTGTGCAGCCAGCCATCTTTGTCGATGGCCAATGCCGTAGCTTCGGGCATCTTGTAATATCCCTTCATTATATTGTAGCCTCGCGCCACGAACTCTCCGGTCGTTTCGTCCGGCAGCTCAAGGCCCGTCTCCGGGTCGATGATGCGGCATTCTATCTCTGGCAGCGCCTTGCCCACCGTGGCCACGCGCGCCTCAAGGCTGTCGTCCGTCCCGCTCATCGTGCAGCCGGGCGAGGCCTCCGTCTGGCCGTAGGTTATGACTATCTCCTTCATGTTCATCTTTTCTACGACGTCCTGCATCTTTGAGATGGGGCAGGGGCTTCCCGCCATGATGCCGGTGCGCATGTAAGAGAAATCAGTTTTTTCAAAGTCCTCGTGCTCCATCATCGCGATGAACATCGTGGGCACCCCGTGGAAGCAGGTGATGCGCTCCTGATTTATGCAGGCAAGAGAGGCCTTCGTGGAAAAATAGGGCATCGGGCAGAGCGTCGCTCCGTGCGTCATCGAGGCGGTCATAGCAAGCACCATGCCGAAGCAGTGGAACATCGGGACGTGGACCATCATGCGGTCGGCGGTCGAAAGGTCCATCCTGTCGCCGATGCACTTGCCGTTGTTCACTACGTTGTAATGCGTAAGCATGACGCCCTTTGGAAATCCCGTCGTGCCGCTTGTGTACTGCATGTTGCAGACGTCGTGGACGTCGACCGCAGCGGCCATCCGGCGCACCTCGTCGTGGGGCGTCATTTGAGCGCGAAGCAGCGCCTCCTCCCACGAGAGGCAGCCCTTCATCTTAAAATCGACTGTGATGATGTTGCGCAAGAATGGCAGACGGCGGCAGGCGAGCGGTTTGCCCGGCGCGGACTCGGCAAGTTCGGGGCAAAGTTCGCGCATAATATTGTCGTAATGCGAATCTCGGTAGCCCTTTATCATAACGAGCGTGTGCGTATCCGACTGGCGCAGCAGATATTCAGCCTCGTGTATCTTATAGGCGGTGTTCACTGTGACGAGCACCGCGCCTATCTTCGTCGCGGCCCAGAAGGTTACGTACCACTGAGGCAGGTTCGTAGCCCAAATGGCAACGTGGCTGCCTGCCCGGACGCCCAGCGAGACCAGAGCGCGCGCGAACTCGTCAACGTCGTCCCTGAACTGCGAATAGGTGCGCGTGTAGTCCAGCGTCGTGTATTTAAAGGCGTACTGGTCGGGGAACTCCTCGACGATACGGTCCAGCACCTGCGGGAAGGTCTTTTCGATGAGCCTGTCCTTTTGCCACGGATAAAGCCCCGTGTGGCGCTTGTTGTCGTAGAGGCGCTTGCCGCGAAGCTGGCGCGCCGGGTTGTCAAAACGGCTCATTGTGTTTACGAAATGCAGCGAAATAAGCTCAAAGCAGTTTATCTCCGGCATCCACGCAGGGTCCCATTCCATCGATATAAAGCCGTCGTAGTTCAGCGAATAGAGCGAGCGCATCATGGCGTCGATGGGCAGCGTCCCCTCGCAGACGAGGCGGTACTCAGTGCGCCCGTCCACCACCTCGGAATCTTTCAAGTGTACGTGCTTTATATAGGAGCCCAGGTTCTTCACAGTCTTTTCGGGGCTTTCGCAGCCTTCGCGCACCGTGTGCTCCATGTCCCAGAGCGCGGCCAAACTGTCGCAGGCGAAGGCGTCCAGCAGTCCGCAGAGCCTGTCCGTGTCGGAAAAAAGGCCGATAGTCTCAACCAGCAGCGTCACGTTGTTTTCGCGCGCCGCCGGTATCATGCGCGCAATCACCTCGCGCGCCGCGGAAAACTGTGCCTCCGCCGCAGCCGCGCCTCGCGCGCCAAGGCGAACGTAGGGGATGCGGAGGTTCTTTGCCTTCTTTATATAGTCGCCTATCTCGGCGCAGCAAAGGTCGAGCAGTGAGGCGTCGCCTATGTTGCAGGAGGTGTCGATACAGGGGATGCAAAGCCCCTGCTCCGTCATCTCGCGGTGCGCCGCGTTTGCCATCGCCGGGTCGAAGATGCCGCTTTTCTCCGAAAAGGCCGGTTCATTTATGCTGTGTACCTCTATGCCCGCGAAACCTCCGTCCTTCGCCGCCGCGCAGAGATCCTGCCATGAGTAGCCGCTCCATCCGAATGTCGAAAATGAGAACTTCATTTTAATGGTTCTCCTCGTAGGTTATTTTGTTCAGCGCGTTGACGTAGGCGCGGATGCTGGAGCCTATGATGTCCGTCGAGATGCCGTTTCCGGAATAGAGCTTGCCGTTTGAACGCAGCTTCACCAAAGTTGAGCCCATCGCCTCGCGTCCCTCGGTAACGGACTGTATCTGAAAATCGTCCAGCTCGTAATGATGTCCCGTTATCTGCTCCACGGCGAGAAAGGCCGCGTCTATAGGCCCGTCGCCCTCGGCCAGGCCGAAGAGCTCCTCCCCATTACGGCGCACGTGGATATTCGCGGTGGCGTTTATGATGTTGCCGCTGTTTATGACGAAGCTCACCAGCTCATAGGTGGGCGGCGCCTGCAGCGCGCTTGTTGCGATTATCGCCTCCAGCTCCTTCGTGCCCACGGATTTTTTCGCGGCTACGTTGCGGAAGGTCTCGTAGACGTTCGCCACGTCCTCGTCCGAAAGGTCGTAGCCAAGACGCTGCGCCGCCTTTGCCACGGAGCCTGCGTCGTCGTTTGCGTCAAGCCGTACGTCATGTGCCTCCGTCGCGGCAAGCCCTGTGTCGAAGGCGGAGGTCTTGCTGCGTTCCGGCCTCGTTATCCAGTGCATCTGAGCCACGGAGCGGTGTATCTCGGTAAATTTAAGGCCGCAGCAGTAGCCGCAGTCGTCGCCGCGCGTGCGTATGACGTGGGCCGCAGCCTCAAACTCCGGCGCGCAGCCGCCGCTTACGCAGACGTCCACCTCTGTCGCTCCCGCCTTAACGGCGGAGACGGCGCAGGCCGCCGCCATCGAAAGTTCGTCCGAACATTTCACCGCAAGCGCAACATCCTTCAGCTCCGGCACAGCCGCGTAAAGCGCCTTGACAAAGGCGGCAAATTCATAGGGCATCATAGTCCCCGCGGAGTCGCAAACTGTAATGGTCGAGGCGCCGGCCGTTATCGCGGCCGATATTACGGAATAAAGAAAATCCGGCTCGCTGCGCGTTGCGTCGACTGCGGCAAACTCAACGTCGGGGCAAAGCGCGCGCGCGCGTTCGACCAACTGGCGCGTCATATCGAGGATGCCGGCGGGCTTTTTGCCGCAGACAAACTCCATCTGCACCGCCGAAAGCGGAGCCTCCACATAAAGGCGCGGATGCGCGGCCTCCGCCACGGCCGCCCACGCGCGGTCGACGCCCGCTTCGTCGAAGCCCACGGGGATGGAAAGCGCGCTGTTTTTCACAGCGGCCGCCACCGTGCGCACCAAAAGCGAATCTATCTTGTCGTGTACAATAGGCGCCATGCTTATGACGTCGAGATTCAGCTTGTCCAGCGTCTTTGCCATCTCGATTATCTCTTTGAAAGAGAGCGCGCCCTCCGCTCCGCGCTGCGCCTCCCGCAGCGTAATGTCCGTAAACTTGATTTGTTTCATCACAAAAACACCCTTTCTCATCCGATCTAGTTCCTCGCAGGCGTATAAAAACATAAAAAAGCCCCCGAGGTATGTTCATACCTCAGGGGCGAATATTTAAAGTTCGCGGTACCACCCTGATTGCCGCAGATTTCGCGGCCGCTTCATTGGCGCCTGTAACGGGGCCAGCCGTAATCCCTTAGCGGCAGACGCTTTAGGGGATTCCGCTCCGGAGCGAGGCCGATACGCCGCCATTCGGTTCCGGCTCTCACCTGCATGCCGGCTCTCTGTAAACCTATCTGCTGCGTTCGTAACTCCATCATTGCGTTTGTTCCGCATATTCAGTAAGCTTGATATTTCATAAATCCAAGCTGTATTTGTTAATAATATTCTCAAAAGCCCGAAGTTGTCAAGCGCGAAATTTTAAAAAATATCGGGCGCAAAACCGGACGAAGAAATCCGCCACGCCCACTTATAACTGAAAGCGCGCCCAAAAATATGACGTTTATCAGTTATAACTGATAAAATAGGTAAAAACGCTTCGTTTGTCAGGTATAACTGTGATAATATTACAGCGGCAACAGAAGGGGGCCGAGCTGCTATGATAAAACGAGAACTATATATGAAACGCATCCGCCCGTTCATGGGACAGGAGATAATCAAAGTGCTGACCGGCATCCGCCGCAGCGGCAAGTCCGTTATGCTTGGGCTGATCCAGCAGGAGCTCATCGCAGCTGGCGCGGCGCCGGAGCAGTTTATATCAATAAATTTTGAGAATATGAGCAACGCGCCTCTTTGTACGGCAGAGGCGCTCCATGACGAAATAGCCGCGCGCGCGGCGAAAGTGCCCGGCAAAGCCTACCTCTTTTTTGACGAGATACAGGCGGTAGACGGCTGGGAGAGGTGCGTCAACTCCTTCCGTGTAGAATTTGACTGTGAGATATACATCACAGGCTCCAACGCTAAACTTCTTTCGGGAGAGCTTGCCACCTATCTTGCGGGAAGGTATGTGGAGTTCGTCGTCTACCCGTTTTCTTTCGCGGAGTTCATTGAGCTTTACAATACAGTCTATCCGGGGACCGCGCAGGGAGAAGCGTTTAAAGCGTATCTGACATCGGGAGGGATGCCGTACCTCAGCAATCTGCGCTATGAAGCCGAGCCGAGCCGTCAGTACCTCCAGGATCTCTATAATTCCGTCTTGCTCAAGGACATCGTCAAACGCAAGAACATCCGCGACGTAGACCTGCTTGAGAGGATCATCGGCTATCTGACCGCGAATGTCGGTACGACCTTTTCCGCGTCGTCCGTTTCAAAATATTTGAAAAGCGAGGGCCGCGCTGTAGCCGTGGAGACGATATTGAACTATATCCGATGCTGCGAGGAGGCGTTTTTGTTCTATCGCGTGCGAAGAGAGGAGCTGCGCGGAAAAAAGCTGCTCAGCAGCAATGAAAAGTATTACATAGCCGACCACGGCATACGCGAGGCGGTCTTTGGCGGAAATATGAAGGACATCAACCTTGTCCTTGAAAATATCGTATTCATGGAACTTATCCGGCGCGGATACAGGGTCACGGTGGGCAAATTGGAAGAGCGCGAGATAGACTTTATCTGTGAAAAACGCGGTCAAAAAATTTACATACAGGTATCCTATCTGCTTGCCTCAGAGGAGACGATAGAGCGCGAATTTGGCGCCTTCGACGGCGTCCGCGACAATTACCCGAAGTACGTCGTCTCACTCGACGAGTTCGAAAGAAGCCGCGACGGCATCCGTCATATAAACCTTCGGGATTTCCTGCTTGCTGAAAAGTGGGATTAAAATCACCGGCTGTTGCATCCCGCAGCCGCGGTTTGTATATTGTGCGGCAATTCTGTATCTTTGCTCTTGGAGGCCGCAATCCTTGACATTATCGGGCGGCGGGGCTATAAATATCAGCAGAAGAAGAGGGAGAGCCCTTTTCGGTTTAGAAAAGACAAGACCAGATTAGCGAAGGCAAGTTGAGTGACTGTGAATATTTCAGGGCTCTGCCGCCGTATTTGTCGCGCAGGGCTCTTTTCTTTAGAGTTTTTTAGAAAAGCTTTTAACATAACCTGTTTGATTTTGGAGGAATATAAATGAGCCGCAGGGTCTGCATGGGAAACGAAGCTATAGCGCTGGGCGCGCTTGCCGCCGGAGTATCGGTGGCGGCGGGCTACCCCGGAACGCCGTCCACAGAGATAATAGAGACGCTCGCCGCCGTGAAGCAGCCGGGCGTGAAAGTCCAGTGGTCCGACAACGAGAAGGTGGCGCTTGAGGTGGCGGCTGGAGCCGCCTACGCCGGCGCGCGTTCGCTCGTCACCATGAAGCAGGTGGGGCTCAACGTAGCCTCCGATCCGCTGATGAGCCTTGCCTACATCGGAGTGAAGGGCGGCATGGTGCTCGCAGTGGCTGACGACCCGGGGCCGTGGTCTTCGCAGACGGAGCAGGACACGCGTGGCTTTGCAAAGCACGCGAACCTTCCGGTCTTCGACCCCTCCTCGCCGGAGGAGGCCTACGAAATGGTGCAGAGCGCCTTCGACCTCTCCGAGGCATTTCTTCTTCCCGTATTCCTGCGCCCGACGACGCGCGTCTGCCACGCAAGCGCGGAGACGGAGGTGGCGGAGAGTTTTTCACCGCGCGCCGCCACGGGCTTTGAAAAACGTCCTGAGTGGTGCATATTCCCGGCGCTCTCCTACAGACGCCACGGCGAGCTTGAAGAAAAACAGCACGAGCTTGCGCGCGCCTTCGACGAGCTTCCCTACAACCGCATCGAGCGCGGCGCGCGTCCCTCTCGCATGGGCGTCGCCGTCTCCGGCATCTCCTATCTATACGCGAAAGAGGTGATAGAGGAGCTTGCCCTCGACGTTGTATTATATAAAATTGGCACTCCGTACCCGCTGCCGGAACGGATGACGCGCGATTTTCTTTCTGCGGTCGATTCAGTTCTCGTCATAGAGGAGCTGGACCCTGTCGTTGAGGAGCAGCTTCTTATTGAGGCGCGCGGCGGCGTCCCTGTCTTTGGTAAACGCTCCGGCCACATGCCGTGGAACGGAGAATATTCTTACGAACTTATAAAAAAGGCGCTGCTTGCCTATCTCGGCCTGCCGGCGGACGAGGAGGCTGCCCCCGCTCTTCCGCAGCTTCCGGTGCGCCCGCCCGTGCTTTGCGCGGGATGCCCGCACCGCGCTTCGTTCTACGCGGCGAAGGTGGCCGCACGCGACGCAAAGAAGGCCGTTTTCTGCGGCGACATCGGCTGCTACACTCTAGGCAACGCGGCGCCCCTTAACATGGTAGACACCTGCCTCTGCATGGGCGCCGGCATCACTCTCGCGCAGGGTATAGCGCTTGCGGAGCCGGAGACAAAGTGCATGGCCTTCGTTGGAGATTCAACCTTTTTCCATACCGGGATACCGGGCGTCATAAACGCGGTCTATCAGGGAACGGACATAACGCTCGTGGTGCTTGACAACCGCACGACGGCGATGACGGGACACCAGCCGCACCCTGGAACGGGACGGCGCGCGCTCGGCGAAGAGGCGGTGGCGCTTGACATAGAGACCATCCTCCGCGCCTGCGGCGTATCGCACGTCGCCTCCGTCGATCCGTTTGACTTCAACGGGACCGTTTCCTCTATGAAGGAGGCGCTTGCCTTTGACGGGCCCTCCGCCGTAATAACGAAGGCCCCCTGTATAGCGCAGATGAAAAAGCCAAAAACCGTGCACTTTGTAGACGATAAATGTATCAAATGCGGCAGATGCGTCCGCGAGATCGGATGTCCCGCAATCACGCCGGACGCGGAGGGACGCGCCGTTATAAGCGCGCCGCTTTGCACCGACTGCGGCCTCTGCGCATACCTCTGCCCCGTAAAGGCGATAAAGAGCGGTGACAACAATGACTAAGAGCATAGTGATAGCGGGCGTGGGCGGACAGGGAACGCTGCTTGCCTCAAAGATACTGGCGACTGCGGCCGGCGCGCGCGGGCTTTTTGTGCGCACCTCTGAGACCATCGGCATGGCGCAGCGCGGCGGCTCCGTGTCGAGCCATCTGCGCATAGACTCGCGCGGGCTTTCCCCTATCATCCCCTCCGCGCACGGCGACATCCTGCTTTCCTTCGAGCTTGCGGAGGCCGTCCGCATGATTCCCAAGATGCGCGCGGAGGCCGCCTGCGTCGTAAACACAGATCAGATGATTCCGACAAACGTGGCTCTCGGCCGCGGCGTCTATCTTGCCGACGAATACATGGCGGCGCTCAAGAGCCGTTTTCCGAAGGCCGTATTCATCGAGGGCGCGGCGCTTGCACTTGAAGCGGGCGACATCCGCACGCTGAACATAGTGCTGCTCGGCGCGGCCTCCGCCGCCGGCCTGCTTCCCTTCGGCGAAGACGAACTGCGCGCGGCGCTTGCGCTCTGCGTGAAGCCGAAACTTCTTGCCATGAACGAAAAAGCCTTTGAACTTGGGCGCGCCGCGGCCGAGCGATGGCGTGACGACTCTGTTAAATAGCGAAAGCGCGCGTTCGGACGGCAAACAGACGAGACAGGTCAGGCAACAAGACAAGAGAGCAAGACAAGAGAGGATTTTTATAGTGAACGAACTTACAATAATGAGCCAGTGCTTTGCGCAGGTACGCCGCGTGGCGAAGGCAAGTCCCATGTATAAAGAAAAATTCGCGGGCCTTCCCGTGGATACGATGATGACGCGCGAGCAGTTTGAAGCTCTTCCCTTCACGACGAAGCAGGACCTCCGCGACGCGTACCCGATGGGGATGCAGTGCGTGCCGAACGATAAAATCGTTCGCGTCCACTCGTCGTCGGGCACGACGGGCGTGCCGGTCATCATGCCCTATTCGGCGCAGGACCTCGAGGACTGGGCCGTCATGATGGAACGCTGTTACCAGCTTGCCGGAGTCACTCCAGAAGACCGCGTGCAGATAACGCCGGGATTCGGCCTGTGGACGGCGGGGCTCGGCTTTCAGGCTGGCGCAGAAAAAATGGGCGCGATGGTCATCCCGACTGGCGCGGGCAACACAGACCGCCAGCTCCAGCTGCTTCGCGACCTTCAGGCGAGCGTGCTCATAGGCACATCGTCCTACGCGCTGGTCATCGCCGAAGAGGTGGACAAGCGCGGCCTCCGCGACGAGATACATCTAAAGCGCGGCATCTTCGGCTCTGAGCGCTGGGGCGACAAGATACGCGACCGCATCTACGAGTCGCTCGGCATAGAGTTCTTCGACATCTACGGCCTCACCGAGATATACGGCCCCGGCATCGCGATAGACTGCCACGAGCACGCGGGGATGCACTATTTCAGCGATTACATCTACTGCGAGATAATAGACCCGGCGACGGGCCGCGTGCTGCCGGACGGAGAGCAGGGCGAGATAGTTATCACCACCTTCCGCAAAGAGGCGGCGCCGCTTATCCGCTACCGCACGCGCGACATCTCGCGCATCATTCCCGGCGAATGTCCCTGCGGCTCGCCGTTCCCGCGCCTCGACCGCATCGTAGGCAGAAGCGACGACATGATAAAGGTCAAGGGCACGAACATCTACCCGGCGCAGGTGGAAGTGATACTGAAAAATATCGAAGGCTTCTCCAGCGAATACCGCATCGTCCTTGAGAACGAAGATCTGCGCGACCGCATGATAGTGCAGGCTGAGGCCCATCCCGGAACGAACGCGGAGGCGCTAGCCGACGAGCTGGTGCGCGAGTGCAAGTCGGGGCTTGGCATACGCGTCATTCCCGAGGTGGTTGAGATAGGCGCCCTCCCAAGAAGCGAAAAAAAGACGCAGCGCGTCATAGACAAACGGGATTAGGCGCGGCGCTAAACTAACGGCAAAGGGACGGCGCGCGCCGTCCCTTTTTATTTCGCTCATACCTTTACTTTTATAAAATATGTAAAGTAATAAATTTTATAAAAATAATTTCACAAAACTCACACATCCTCGTTGTATAATGTAGCCTTGGAATTATTAATAAAATTTGCCAACGGCAAAAGGATGTCTTCAATCGATGAAAATTACTGAAAGTTCTCTGCGGCGTCCGGTAACGGTATTGATACTGACCATCGCGGTCGTCATATTCGGCATCTATTCCTACTCCAACATGGGCGTTGAACGAATGCCGAACGTCGAGTTCCCGATAGTCGTCGTCCGCACGACGATGGAGGGCGCAAGCCCGGCAATCATGGACAACGACGTGACGGACGTGCTTGAGGCGCGCATCAACACCATCGAGGGCATCAAGAACATGACCTCAAGCAGCTACGAGGGACGCTCTGTAATCGTCGTAGAGTTCGAGCTTGACCGCAACGTCGACTTCGCTGCGGCGGACGTCCGGGGCAAGGTGAGCATGGCCGCGGGCAAGCTGCCCGACGACTGCGACGACCCGCAGGTGGACAAGTATGACCCGTCCGACAGGCCGATAATGAACATCGCCGTCAAAAACGACGGCAGAACCGACATGCGCACTCTTTCGCGCTACGTCGACAAGATTGTGACGGAGCGCCTGCAAACGGTAAAGGGCGTGGGCGGCGTGCAGCTTGCGGGCTTTCGCGACAGGGAGATGCGCATCTGGCTCAACCCGCAGTCGCTTGAATCCTACGGCATAACCACAAAAGAGATCAAAAACGCAATATACGACAAGCACGTCGAGCTTCCGGCGGGACGCGTCGAGACTGGCGCAAAGGAGTACGGCATCCGCATAGAGGGCGAATACTCGTCGGCTGCGGAGCTTGCCTACCTTCCCATCACGGTGAGAAACGGCGCCGTCATCCGCCTGCGCGATCTGGCGCGCGTTGAGGACGGCTTTGAGGACCAGCGCAGCAGCTCGCTCTATGAGGGCAAGCCAACCATCATGGTCATGGTGCGCAAGCAGAAGGGCGCAAACGAAGTGCTGCTTTCGCGGCTGGTCCAGCAGCGCATAGCCGAGCTCAATAAAAACGCTCCGGCCGGAACGAGCCTCGTCGTCGTCTCCGACAACGCGAAATTTATACTTAGGTCGATGAACGGCGTCTTCTGGGACATCGTCACCTCCGTCATACTCACCTCGCTTATAATGTTCTTCTTCCTGCGGACTCTGCGCGCGACCTTCATCGCCGTCATCACGATACCGGTCTGTCTTCTGGGCAGCCTCTCCGTGCTCTACTGGATGGGCATTTCGATAAACAACATGTCGATGATGGGGCTGTCGCTTGCGGTAGGAATGGTGGTAGACGCCACCACCGTCGTCATGGAAAATATATCGCGTCACAAAGAATACGGCAAAAGCGCCTTCCGCGCCTCCGAGGACGGCACCGGCGAGGTGGCCTTCGCGGTGCTCGCGGGCGCTGCCACCACTCTTGCCGTCTTTGTGCCGGTCGCCTTCATGGGCGGCATGATGGGGCGCTTCTTCAACGCCTTCGGCGTCACAGTAGCCATGACGATCTCAATATCGCTCATAATATCGCTCACGCTTACGCCCTTTCTCTGCTCGCGGCTTCTGGGCCGCTCAAAGCCGCCTACGCGCGCGCAGATATTGATGGAACGCCCCTTCATCTGGCTTGAAAAAAAATACGCGGGAGCGCTCTTCTTTTCCGTCAGCCACAGAAAACTTATCCTTGCCTCCGCCCTTGGGCTCTTTGCGGTAGGCATCTTCTTCGCCTCGATACTGGGCACCGAGTTCTTCCCAAGCGAGGACCAGGGCCGTCTGCGCGTCGTGGCGGAGCTTCCCGCCGACTCGTCGCTTGAGGTGACGGACGCCGTCACGAAGCAGATGGTGGAGGTCATAAAGCAGGACGAGGCCGTCGCCTACACCTACGGCGTCGTTGGCAGCGGCTCCGGCGAGGAGGTCTACAAATCGAACATAAATATCGAACTTGTTGACGCCTCGCTGCGCCCGAAGGCCGCCGTCGTCATGAAGAGGCTGCGCGAAAAGCTTTCGCGCTTCCGCGACGTAGACCTGCTGATGGGCACGTGGGGCGCGTCTGACATCACGCTCGTCCTTCAGGGGCCGACCAGCGAAGGGCTCGCCATCCTGGGCGACCGGATAAAAAAGGACCTTGACGAGCACGCGCGCGGACTGGTGGACATCACCACCGACCTGCGCATGAACAAGCCCCGCATCAACCTTGCGCTCAACCGCGGCCTTGCGGACGACCTGAACATAAGCATACGTGACCTTTCCGACGAGATGCTGACGTGGTTCGGCGGAGACAACAGCGGCACCTTCAGCGAAGGCGGCTACCGCTACGACATCCGGCTGCGCTCCGAAAGCGGCTCGCGCGACGATCCGACGAAGGTGCTAAAGACGCTAATCACCACAAAAAGCGGAGCCACCATCCCGGCCGAGGGCGTAGTCACAAGCTCCATCGGCATGGCGCCGAACGTCATAAAACGCTACAACCGCCAGCGCTCGCTTGAAATAGGCGCAAACGTCGAGGGCATCGCGCCCGGCGACGGCATAAAGGCGATGGAAGAGGTCTTCAAAAAATACGCGCCGCAGGACGGGACCTACAGCATGGTGCCGTCTGGAGACACGGAGAACATGAAAGAGAGCTTCGGCTACATGTCCATCGCGCTCATCTTTGCGATACTGCTCGTCTACATCGTCATGGCGATACAGTTTGAATCCTTCGTCCACCCGTTCACGGTAATGTTCTCGCTGCCTCTTATGACCGCAGGCTCCTTCGGACTGCTCGCCCTAATGGGGCTGAGGCTTTCCGTCATGAGCTTCATGGGAGTCATACTGCTGGTCGGCGTCGTCGTCAACAACGCGATACTGCTTGTCGACTTCATAAACCAGCTGCGAGCGTCGGGCTGCGACAAGGTAACGGCCGTGCTCAAAGCGGGGCCGCTGCGCCTCCGCGCCATACTGATGACCACAGTCTCCACGATGGTAGGTTCGCTGCCCGTGGCGCTTGCGCTCTCACAGGGCGGCGAGACGCGCCAGCCGATGTCCGTCGCGGTCATCGGAGGCCTTTTCACCTCGACGCTGCTTACTCTGCTCGTCATACCGGTCATCTACCTCATGATGGACGACCTGATGGACAGGGCGCGCGCCAGGTTCAGAAGATACCAGGCGTTCAGACGCTACAAAGAAAAAGAAAGAGGACGGTGCTGATGAAAAACTTTGCAAAAGGCGCGGCGGCCGCGCTGCTCGTCTTGCTGCTCGCATCCGGCGCGCGCGCTGCGGCCCCCATCGACATAAACGAGGCGGTGACGCTCGCGCTCAAAAACAACGCGCAGCTTCGCCAGCTCCGTCAGGAGCTGATAAAGGCGGACGCCTTCAAGCTCGCGGCAGACGGCACGCTGCTGCCCTCCGTATCGGCCTCAGCCGCCGCGGACAAACAGCGCGAGCCGCAGACGACGGACGGCTCGGACAGAAGCGACAACAGAAACGTCAAAGCGATGCTTGAACAGGTCATCTACTCCGGCGGCAAAAACAGCGCCATCCGCGCGCAGGCGCCGCAGGTAAAAAGCATCGCGCGCCTCGCTCTTGCGGACGGCGAAAACCTCACGGCGGGCGAGCTCTACGCGCGCTTCTACGACGTGCTGCTCAAAAAAAAGCAGATAGAGGCCGAGGAGTCCGCGGTCTCAACCTCAGAGATGCACCTAAAGCAGGTGAGGAAGATGGCGGAGCTGGGCCTCGCAAACCGTCTTGACGTCATACGCGCCGGCCAGCAGCTTGCCACCAACACGGCGGCGCTTGCAATGGCGCGAGGCATGTTTGAGACCTCGCAGATATCGCTGATGAACTACATGGCGATAGCGCCCGAAGAGCGCCGCGAAGTGGCGGGCGCTCTGTACACGCCGGCCGTATCGGGCGACCAGAGCCTCTCGCTTGCTGCGGCGCAGCAATACCGCGCCGACCGCATGGGCCTCGAAGAACAGCTCAAATACCAGGCAAACCAGATAAAGATAGAAAAGAGCGGACTTCTGCCCAAGGTGACGGCGGGGCTTTCCTCCGGCTGGGCAAACCCCTATCAGCGCAGCGACCAAAGCGGAGACACGTGGCGCGCGGAGATAACGCTCGCCGTCCCCATCTTTGACAGAAACGTCACGCAGAGCGCCGTCATCACCGCAAAAGCGGTGCGCGAGCAGAACGCCATCGCGCTTTCTCAAAAAAACATAGATATAAAATCCGAGGTGGCCTCCGCGTGGGCGGACATCGAAACGAGCCGCAAGAGCCTGGCCGCCTCCGAAAAGGCGCTTGAACTGGCAAAGGAGACGCTGCGCCTCGCGCAGGCCGGCTTCCGCGAAGGCGTCACGCCGCAGCTCGACCTGCTCGACGCGCAGTCGTCGCTCACGGCGACCCAGCTTGAATACAACCGCGCGCAATACAACTGCCTCATCGCCGCAGTCGCCCTCAGGGTGACGGAGGGCACGGCCGCCGAATGGAATGGAGATAAAAATTAGATGAGCAAAATAAAACTTCCCGACAAAAGCACAGCCATAGTCATTCTCGTATTTATCGCGGTAATCGCGGCGATAGGCCTCTTCAGCCATCGCGACAAGATATTCACCGGCAGGGACAAAAAGGCCGCGGAGAGCTCCGCCATCGTCCAGACGGAACGTGCGGGCGCAGACTCCACCGTCGCCGACAAAATAGTCCAGAACATGTCCGTCGAGGCGCGCCGCCGCGTGCAGCTTCTGCCGCGCGTCACAGGCAGGCTCATGGAGCTTCGCGTAAAACAGGGCAGCATCGTCCGCGCGGGCGACGTCGTGGCGACGCTTGAGCACGACCAGCAGAACGCGCTCGTCTACTCCGCCGCGGCCCAGCTTGCCGCAGCACGCGCGGAGACTGCGAAGGCGAAGGCCGAGATGCTCAACGCAAAGACAAACGTAGACCGCTACCGCCGCCTCTATAAAGAGGGCTTCTCAACGCAGCAGCAGCTTGACGCGATAGAGACGGAGCACACCGGAGCCGTAGCCGCGCTTGAAGCGGCTCGCGCGAAGGAGCGCCAGTACTCCGCGGAGTCCACGCGCGCCGCCTCCACAAAAGAGGACTATATCATCCGCGCGCCGATGGACGGCATCGTGCTCAACGACTACACGCTGACAAAGGGCGCTATGATCTCCCCGTCGTCGCCGGTGCTAGACATAGCCGACCCGCGCAGGCTCAAAGCGACGCTCAAAATACCGGAACTCAAAATATTCGCCGTAAAAATCGGTATGCCGGTGCTGCTTGCCTTTGACGCTCTGCCCGGCGAAAAATTCACAGGCTCCGTTACGCGCATCGACCAATACGTAGACCCAGCCACGCGCACAAGCAGCGTAGAGATAGAGCTCGACAACGACAAGCAGGCGGGCGGACGGCTGCGCCCCGGAATGTTCGGAACGGCCTCCATCGTCGAAAAAGAATATAAAAACGCGATAACGGTGGCAGACGGCGCGCTTCACGCAAGCGAAGAGGGCTACTACGCCTTCATAGTGCGCAACGGCAAAGCGATAATGCGTCAGGTGAAGACCGGCATAAAAGAAAACGGCCGCACGCAGATAACGGACGGCCTGAACGCAGGCGACGAAGTGATAACCTTCGGAGGCGCGAACCTAAAAAGCGGAGAGGCCGTCAGCGTAGAAAACTAAAAACGAACTATGACACGACGTCAAAAGGCCCGGGGTGCATACCGGGCCTTTTGACGTCTTGAACTTTACCTGTATCCTGTTGGGAGGAGGAAGGTGTCTTTTTTATGCCGCCCGCGCCGCCTTGAGCGTTTCCTTGTCGAAGTAGCAGCTCTTAAGAAGTTCGGCCATCTGAGCGGGCGTTATAGCGCGAGGGTTCGAGCCTGTGCAGGCGTCTCCCACGGCAAGCTCCGCGACCTTCGGCAGCTTCTCCATGAATTCCTTTTCACAGATGACGCCGCCCTCGTAATCCTTGATGCGCGAGGGGATGTCAAGCGCCGCGTTCATTGTGTTGATGTGATCCACAAGCGCCTCCACAAGCTCCGCGGTGTTCTTGCCGCAGAGGCCCAGGAACTGTGCTATCTCGGCGTATCTTGCCGCCGCCGCCGGCTCCTCTGCGTTGAAGCGGATCACCTTAGGCAGATACATCGCGTTTGCGCAGCCGTGGACGATGTGCGCGCCGGAGTATGCGGCGCCCGTCTTGTGCGCCATTGAATGCACGATGCCAAGTAGCGCGTTTGAGAAGGCCATACCGGCCAGGCACTGCGCGTTGTGCATCGTGGCGCGCGCCTCCATGTCGCCGTTGTAGGAATCTATCAGGTTCTCGCTGACCAGCTTTATCGCGTGCAGCGCAAGCGGGTCTGTGTAGTCGCTGTGCAGCGTCGAGACGTAGGCTTCGACCGCGTGCGTCATCGCGTCCATGCCCGTGTGCGCCGTCAGCTTCTTAGGCATCGTCTCCGCGAGGTCGGGGTCTACTATCGCCACGTCCGGCGTGATGTTGAAGTCGGCGAGCGGGTATTTGATGCCCTTCTGATAGTCTGTGATGACTGAGAAGGCCGTCACCTCGGTGGCCGTGCCTGACGTTGACGGAATGGCGCAGAACTTTGCCTTCTGGCGCAGCTCGGGGAAGTTGAAGGGAATGCAGAGCGCCTCAAAGGTGGTCTCTGGGTACTCGTAGAAGGCCCACATAGCCTTGGCCGCGTCGATGGGCGAACCGCCGCCTATTGAGATTATCCAGTCCGGCTCAAAGCTTCTCATCTCGGACGCGCCCTTCATGACCGTCTCAACGGAAGGATCCGGCTCTACGCCCTCAAAGAGACGCACCTCAAAACCGGCCTCTTTAAGATAAGCTTCAACTTTATCGAGGAAGCCGAAGCGTTTCATGCTTCCGCCGCCAACCACGACAAAGGCCTTTTTGCCTTTGAGCGTCTTAAGAGCCTCCAGCGAACCCTTTCCATGATAGAGATCGCGCGGTAATGTAAATCTTGCCATGATCAATTCCTCCTGTAAATAAATTTTATATTTTTGTGGTCCATCGTATCTCGTTCACTGATGGCATTATATATCGCTCCCACATTACTGAATAGGCATAAAAACGGCATATCGCTATACATATACCGATATAACATTATCTAATGTGCAGGCGACACAGAGCGCGCCGAACGTGAAAAGGAACTTGAATTAAAGAGAGCGAGAGAATAGAATGAAAGCATAAAATGATCACAACGCTGGCGAAGGGAGCGGTGACGGATGAGGTGTTTTATGTGCAAGGGAAATATGGAAGATAAAGAGACGACCTTCATGACTGAAATAGAGGGTACGATCATCATCGTCAAAAATGTTCCGTCGCAGGTCTGCGTTCAGTGCGGAGAAATCTCCTACTCTGACGCGGTCGCCTCGGAGCTTGAAAAAATCGTTTCCAGCCTCAGAAACGGGATGACGGAAATAACCGTCGTCAATTTCAAAGACGCGGCCTGACCCTTAGCTTGACAAGCCTTCGTCTCTGGCTGACAATTAAACTTACGGATAAAAATAACTTTTTCTGGGGGATCAGTCATGTATAAAATCGTGCTTATCAGACATGGAAAGAGCGCTTGGAACAAGGAGAACAGGTTCACGGGGTGGCAGGACGTGCCGCTTTCGGAGAAGGGGCTTGCCGAAGCCGCGGCTGCCGGCCGCCTGCTTAAAGGCGAGGGCTTCGTCTTTGACAAGGCCTACACCTCGGTGCTGCGCCGTGCGATAAAGACGCTCTGGTGCGTGCTGGAGGAGACGGACCTCATGTGGATACCGACGGTGAAGACGTGGCGTCTCAACGAACGTCATTACGGCGCGCTGCAGGGTCTGAACAAATCGGAGACGGCGGCGAAGTACGGAGACGAGCAGGTGAAGATATGGCGCCGCAGCTACGCGACGAGGCCGCCGCTTCTTGAGGCGGGCGACGAACGCTGGCCGGGCCGTGAGGCGCGCTACGCCGGCCTTACGCCGCAGGAGCTTCCGCTTGGCGAGTGCCTTGAAGACACGGTGGCGCGCGTCGTGCCCTATTGGGAAAAGGTCATAGCGCCGGACGTCCGCGCGGGCGTTCGCCTTATAATAGCGGCGCACGGCAACAGCCTCCGCGCGCTCGTCAAATATCTTGACGGCGTATCCGAGGAGGAGATAGTCGGGCTCAACATACCGACGGGCGTACCGCTCGTCTATGAGCTGGACGACGAATTAAAGCCCATCCGTCATTACTACCTTGGCGACGCCGAGGCGATAAAGGCGGCGCAGGAGGCGGTGGCAAAGCAGGGTTCAGCGAAGAAAGATTAAAGGCGCGGCAAATAATCAAATAAAAATATCGGCCGTCTCATGTCGGATGAGGCGCCCGGTGTTTTTATTTTGTTTTGAGCATTACGCCGCCCATGTCGCGTTCGAGTTTTTTCATCAGGTAGTGCGCGAAGAGCCAAGTGACCAGCGTGCCGCCCACGAATGAGATGGGCTGGAATAGCCATATCCACTGGATGGAGACGAGCCCGGCAAGCAGCCAGATGGCGGAGATGCGGAAGATGAGGCTGCGGCATATCTGCACGATGAGGCCGAAGGCGGAATAGCCGGTGGCCACGAAGAGCGCGTTGTAAAAAATATTGTAGATGACGAGCGGATAGGCCGCTATGGTTATGCGCAGCGACTGCACCGCGATGTCGGCGGTGTGCGCGGTGGGGCGAAAGAGCGCGACCGCGGGCCACGGCCATATCATGAGCGCAAGCCCAAGCGGGATGGTGATGCAGGCGCTTATCTTTACGGCGGCTATGATGCCCGCCTTCATCCGCGATAGGTTCCGGCTGCCGTAGTTATAGGCGAGAAAGGGCACGAGCGCGTCGTTTATGCCCATCATCGAGTTGAACGAGATGTCTTCCACGCGCAGCTCTATCATCCAGCCGGCCACCGCCGCGTTGCCGTAGGTAGCAGAAAGTATCTTGTTGACAGTCCCCATGCCGCAGGCGACGCTTCCTGTGGCGAGCGTCACTGGAAGCCCTATTTTCGTTATGCCCATCCAGTATCTCGCCATCCACAGACGCGGCGGCGCTATGACGGGCAGTTTGAGCGCGCTTGAATCACGCAGTTTTTTCATTATATAGAAAAGTCCCACGACGCGCCCGATGAATGTCGCGAAGGCGGCGCCCGTCATGCCCCAGCCGAAGGTGAAGATGAATATTGGGTCCAGCACTAGGTTCAGCCCGTTTGCTATGATGAAATATTTCAGCGGTATGATGGTGTTGCCCTGACAGCGGAAGAGCGAGTTGCCCATGTAGGTGTAGCTTATGGTGAGCAGCGTGGGCGGTATCCACAAATTATAGAGGTAGGCCTGATGCAGCGTCACGGGGTCGGTAGCGCCCAGCATCCTGAAGAAGGCGTTTGAAGCCGGCTCAAAGATAAAGGGCAGCCACAGCATGCAGAGAAGGTAGGAAAAAATAAGTCCCGACTCCGCAATGCGCTGCGCCTCTTTTTGGTTTCCCTCGCCGAGTTTGCGGCCCACGAGCGCCGTGACGCCGTTGCCGACGCCCTCGTAGACGGCCCAGACGCCTATCTGCACTGGGAAGGTGTACGAGATGGCGACCATGTAGCTTTCGCCGAGCCACGATATGAATACCGTGTCGACTAGATTGAAGAGCGTGTGAAAGAGCACCATCGCTATCGAGGGGACGGCAAGCCGCACCAGCGACGAGAGCACCGGCCCTTTTCCTAGATCCACCGCGCCGCGTTCGCGCGTCTGTTCCTTTATCTTTGTTACTGCCTCTTTTATAAAATTGATCATGACTGCTATGCTCCCGTCCTTTGTGCGAACATCAGTTTAAGCTCTCTGCGGCCACGCATGAAGATGGCCCATGAGATGATAAATGCGAAAATATCGGCTGCCGCAAACGACGCCCACGCGCCGTCCACGCCCCAGATGGCGGAGAGCGCCAAAGCAAGCGGCGGATGCAAAAGAAGCGGCCGCAGCATCGAGAGAAAGAATGCCATCCGCGCGCTGCCCGTGCCCTGATAGTATGTGGAGACCATCACCTGCGCGCCCGCGAAGGGCAGTCCCAGCGCTATGCAGTAGATGCCGGCCGCGCCTGACGAAAGCAGCGCCTCGTCGTTTGAAAAGAGCGCCAGCACCGCGCGCGGGAAGATGAAAAGCAGCACGGCGCAGATGCAGCAGATTACCGTGGCTGCTATGTTGGAGAGCCTCATCGCGCGCAGCACGCGCCGGAAGTTGTTTGCTCCGTAGTTGTAGCCAACGAGCGGCAGCAGCCCGTGCCCCATGCCTATGACCGGCATTATTATGAGCGAAAGTATCCGCTGCACCAGTCCGGAAGAGGCGACCGCGATTGAGCCGCCGGTGCTGGAAAATATTCTGTTCAGCACAGTCCACGAGATTGCGATGCCCACCTGCCGAACAAAGGCCGACGCGCCCACCGTCAGCACCTGCCAAAGCAGCGGCAGAGAGGGCCGGCGCAGGTAGCGTCTGCCTACGGGCACGGCGCTTTTGCCGCTTGCGTAGTAATAGACGAGCCAGACGAGCGCGCAAATCTGCGACAGCACCGTGGCCCACGCCGCGCCCGCCACGCCCCAGTGAAAGACGAAGATAAAGAGCGGGTCGAGCAGGATGTTGAGCACCGACGAGATCATCATGCTGTACATGCAAAGCCGCGTGTTGCCCTCGCCGCGCACGAGGTTGTTGAGCACCATCATCATAAAATAGACGGGCGTGCCGAGGAAGATGACGCCGCCGTAGACGAGCGAATACTCCATCATGTCCGACGCGGCGCCTAGCATTTCAAGCAGCCGCGGCAAAAATATCAAAAGCAGCGCCGTCATAAGAAGCGAACAGGCCGCTCCCGCGACGAAGATAGTTCCCAGCGTGCCGCCGGCGCGTTCTGTGTCGCCCGCGCCGAGCGCGCGCGCAATGACGGAGCCGCCGCCTACGCCGAAGGTCTGCGAGACGGCCATGACGACAAGAGTGGCGGGGAAGGAGATGAAGACGGAGGCTATTCCGAGAGGGCCTACTCCGCGCCCGACGAAAAAGGCGTCCGCCACATTGTATAAAGAGATCATGAACATCCCGGCCATCGCGGGTATTGAAAGCTCTACCAAAAGCCGTCCGATAGGGGCGGTCCCGAGAGCCTTTGTATCGTTTGTTTTCATAAAAAAACTCCTATTCATCTTTCGCAGCGAAAATTGCGGGCGCCTTTAAAAAAATTTGAAAAAGGTGCGGGCGGCGCTCCCTAATTATAGTATAATTTACCTAGACGCGTATCAAGCAATATTCAGCGGTTTTCTCGTTTTCTTATTCGTAAAATGCCTCATATTATTGGATACAGAATGATGTTGACGGGAGGAAACTAAATGTACAAAACTTTTGACGAAATGATAGATAATTGCGGATGCTTGACCGACAGCACCCTTGTCGCGGCTTCCGCCGACAAAGAGACGATAGAGGCCGTCAAGCTCGCCTTTGAGCACGGCCTCGGGCGCGCGGTGCTAGTGGGCGACGAACAGGTGATAGCGCCTGTGGTGGAGGAGCTGGGCATCGGCGACAAAATAGAGGTCGTACACGCGGACGACCCGGCAGACGCGGCGCGAAAGGCCGTGGCGCTGGTGCGCGACGGCACGGGCGACACTCTGATGAAGGGTCTCGTCAACAGCGCGGACTTTCTGCGCGCCGTGCTGGACCACGAAAACGGCCTCCGCGCCGGACATACGTTGAGCCACCTGGCCGTGCTTGAGATACCGGGCGAGAACCATCTCTCCTTCTGCACAGACAGCGGCTTCAACGTCGCGCCCACGCTCGACCAGAAAAAACATATCCTGCGCAACGCTCTGCGCGCCATCCACGCGCTGGGCTACGAGCACGTCAACGTTGCCTGCATCGCGGCAAACGAAAGGGTAGACCCCAAGATACCCGCCTCTGTGGACGCGGCGGCTCTCGTCGAAGCGTGGCGGAACGGCGAGTTTGACGAGCTGCCCTGCACCTGCACCATAGAGGGGCCGATCGCGATAGACGTCGTCGCCTCAAAGGAGGCCGCCGCGCACAAGGGGATAAACAGCGTCATCGCCGGCAAGGTCGACCTGACCCTGGTGCCCGACATCGAAAGCGGCAACATCCACACCAAAACTCTCGTACACTACTGCAAGGCGAAGTTCGCGGGAGTGGTGCTCGGCGCTAAGGTGCCGATAGTGCTCTGCTCGCGCACAGACGACGCGCAGACGAAATTTTACGGGATAGCCCTCTCCTGTCTAGTAGCGGGCGGCAGGTAGGCAATACAAATCAATACGAAGGAAGCGCTTCACAGATGAAAATACTGGCGGTAAACCCCGGCTCCACCTCCACAAAGATAGCGGTCTTCGACGGGGGCCGCGCTCTCTTTGAGAAGAACATCCCTCTTTCGGACGCGGAGCGCGGGCGTTTTGACACGGTGCTCGGCCAGCTCGACGCAAGGTGCGCGGCGATAGAGGAAGCTCTTGCGGCGGCGGCTGCGGCGGAGCTTCGCTTTGACGCGGTGGTGGGGCGGGGCGGCCTGCTTGCGCCCATCCGCTCCGGTACATACGCTGTAAACGACGCGATGAAGGCGGATCTGCTTTCGCACGCGCGCGGAGAGCACGCCTCAAATCTTGGAGCCTTCATCGCCGAAAGATTCGCGCGCATTTCCGGCTGCCCAGCCTACATCGTAGACCCCGTCTCCGTCGATGAGCTTTCACCGGAGGCGCGCCTCTCGGGCGCGCCTGAGATAGAGCGCGACAGCCTCGTTCACGCGCTGAACCAAAAGGCGATGGCACGCAAGGCTGCCGCCGCGCTTGGCAAACGCTACGAAGAATGCCGCTTCGTTGTCGTGCATCTGGGTACCGGCATCACGATGGGCGCGCACAAAGATGGCCTCATAACCGACGTCATCGGCGCGAAGGCCGACGGCCCGTTTTCCGCCGAACGCGCGGGGGAGCTGCCGGCCGACCAGCTTGTTGAGCTATGCTTCAGCGGCCGCTACACGCTTTGCGAGCTGCGCAAAAAGCTGCTTTCTGGCTGGGGCCTTGTCGCCTATCTGGGCACGCGCGACATTCGTGAGGTCTTCAAAATGGCGGAGACGGACGAACGCGCGAGGCTCGTGCTGGACGCCTACGTCTACCAGATAGCAAAGGGCGCGGGCGCGCTTGCCGCGGCGCTTGACGGCGAAATAGACGCAGTTATTCTGACGGGCGGCATGGCGCATTCACGTCCGCTCGTTGAGCGCATAACCAAAAAAATAAAATTCCTGGGCCGCATAATGACGCTGCCCGGAGAAAACGAACTTGAATCGCTCGCAGCCGGCGCAACAAGAGTGCTTGACGGAAGCGAGCGCGCAAGAAACTATCCAGGCGGAGAATATATCTAAAATATAAAAAGTCCACGGTGCCGCGCGCGCAGACAACGCGCGCAGCGTCTCCTCAGACTTTTTTTCGACCGGCGCAAACTATTGCAAATCCTCCAAAATAAAGCCTATCCGCACGGCAAAACAACTTAATACGGCACTATGACTGAAACTACCTATCATTGATGCGGTAATACTGCTGTGATAATTTATATCGCCCGCAAATAAAATATAATCCGTCGAGGCAGAGAGCCGGGGTCGGCAAAAGCCCCCTTCGATGCTTCGGCTGTGGGACGCGCCGTCAGCATTAAAAGTTTTATGAAGTTGATAAGATATAAAAACCGAATGGAGGAGTTTCACAATGTTGATCTCAGAAAAAATCACCAAGGAAGATCTGATCAAAAACAAAACAAGGTTCTACTGGACAGGCGCTCTTATGCTTATCACGGGCTTTATAGCGCTGTGGATGCCGCTTGCGGCCTCGTTTGCCATCGAAATGGTGGTGGGCTGGCTGCTTATCATAGCGGGCGGCTCGCAGGCCTACGGCGCCTATAAAGGATTTAAGGACAAGACCGGAGGCTGGTGGGAAGTTTTCAGCTCCATCTGCTCGTTCGTCGCGGGCTTTCTTTTCATCGCCCGTCCCCTCGCGGGAGTGCTGACGCTCTCCATTTTGCTTTCGGCCTACTTCCTCGTTGACGGCGTTACAAAAATAGTCCAATACTGGAGCATCCGCCACATGGACGGCGCCGTATGGACGCTCGTCTCCGGCATCTTGAGCCTCGTGCTCGCCTGGATGATGTGGCAGAACATGGTAACAGGAATGGCTATGATAGGCGTAGTGCTCGGCGTAGATTTCATATTCAGCGGGATGAGCCTCATCTTCCTCGGCAGGGGATGCGAAGCGGCGGCAAAGGCTGAGAAATAGCGCCAGGCGAAAAAAATAAAGGACGAAGACGATACCTCCCCTCTGTAACGCACGCAGATACCCACACATCAAACAGCCGCCCCCGGTTACGGGGGCGGTTTGTTTTTTGCCGGCGCGCCGCGCGTTAGCCGCACGCAGCCTGTTGCGCTTATTTTTGCGCGGCCGGCGGCTTCAAATTTCGGTATTCCTGCGTTTTTGGGACTAGCGCCGTTCTCTTATTATTTATCACGTACAGATAGGCCTATCCAAAAATGTAAAGAGGCTTTGTAAATATGTATTTTAAAAAAATACAAATATAGTGTATAATGCAAGTCACGTAAAATCAACGAACCAACGAAGGGAAGATGTCTTCTGATGAAAAAGAAATTTATGGTAATAGCGCTCGCCGCGGCGATCACTGCGATATTCGCGGCTTCGGCCTTCGCCCTCTCAAACGGCGCGCAGGTGAAGAACTTCACGCTGAAGGACACGGAGGGACATAGCGTATCGCTTGAGCAGTTCCGCGGCAAGGTGGTCGTGCTGAACTTCTGGGCGACGTGGTGCCCGCCCTGCCGCAACGAGATGCCCGAGTTCAACGAGATGAACAAGGAATTTAAAAAAAGCGGACGTGCCGTGCTGCTTGCGATAAACATGACGGACGGCCAGCGCGACACGCCGGAGAAGGCCGCGAAGTTCATGAAGGACAACAAGTACACGATGACGACGCTGCTTGACACGGAGCAGACGCTTGCCGATTATTTCAGCATCCGCTACATTCCGAGCACCTACGTTATCAACGCGCAGGGAAAACTTGTCGGACAAATTCAGGGCGGCACGACGAAAGCGGCCGTCATGAAGCTGGTAGACGAGGCAAAATAAGATGACCGCGGAACTGCCGCTCCTTTTTCTCGAAGGCTTTCTTGCCTTCATCTCGCCATGTATGCTGCCGATGCTGCCCGTCTATTTGATGTATCTTGCGGCTGAGACGGAAAACGGCAAACGCGCCAGCATCGTCAACACGCTTGGCTTTGTCGCCGGCTTCTCCGTCGTCTTCATGGCGATGGGAGCGACCGCCACCTCCATAGGCGCGCTGCTCAACGACCACCGCGCACTGCTGCAGCAGATAAGCGGCGTCGTGATAATGGTCTTCGGGCTGCATTTTCTCGGCGTCTTCAACATAGGCTTCCTCGACGTCGAAAAGAAGCTCGAGGTAAAAGTGGCCCGCCGCGGCTTCATAGGCTCGCTGCTCTTCGGGGGCGCCTTCTCGCTCGGCTGGACGCCGTGCCTCGGGCCGTTTCTCGGCTCGGCGCTCATGATGGCCGGCAACGGAAAGACTGTCGCGGAGGGGATATTTTATCTCTTCGTATTTTCGATGGGCCTTGGCATCCCGTATATATTGGCCGCGGTCTTTTTCACGCGGATAAAGGGAATATTCCAGTGGCTGAAGCGCCACGGCAAGACGATAAAACGCGTGTCCGGCGTCATTCTGCTTGCCGCGGGAGCTGCTATAGCGACCAACACCTTCGGCTACTGGGCCTCGCTTTTTGGGTAACGGCGCGCGCAAGCGCTAGGGGCAACTAAAACAGTCACACCGCCTGACGCAAATGGACCGCAGGCGGTGTGACCTTTTTATTTCGTGTTGAAAGCGCAAATAAAATTTCTGCGCGCATATATTATCCTGTATATCGTTACTCGGTGTTTTTCTTCGTCAACGCTGTAGAAAAGAAAATAATTCTGCACTTTGACTCGTCGGTGCATAGAGCTCATACATTGCTGTCGTTTATGGCATCCTCCATCGCCATAAACGCCTCGTCTATGGAATATCGTTTGTCTGTGAGAGCCTCTTCCTTTTCCGCCTCTAGAAGTTTAAAGTATACTTCGCTTTCAAACTGGAGGTTTTCAAAGGACTCCACGCTGAGAACGACCATGTCGCCGTAACCGTTTTTTGTAAGAAATACGGGCTGTGAGGTCTCATGGACAGTGCGTGAGATGTCGGCAAAATTATTTCTCAGGTCCGATACAGGTCTAATATGATTCATCACGGTCACCCCCGATAATATCTTAGCATAATTACGCGCGGTATGCTCTGTGGGTTTTGCGTGGACTCAGTCGCCGTTTTTTTGCTTTTTCGGCTGTATTATCCCTTCAAGCTCCGTGATGAGCATACCGGCTATGATGAGCACGCCGCCAAGCGCGCCCTGAAGATGGAACGGGTCTTGGCCGCTTGCTACGGCCAGGATGTAGCCGAAAAGCCCTTCGAGCGAAAATATGACCGCGACGTGCGAGGCGTTTGTGACGCGCTGCGCCTTGAACTGGAGGATGAAGCAAAGCACCGTGTTGAGCAGCGCTACGCAAAGCAGCGAGCCCCATATCTTCATGCTGAACTGCGCCGGGTCGGGTATAGGTTCAAATATCAGAGCTATCACGGTCAGTATGACGGCGAGCAGGATGATGTGCAACGCTACGAGGCGTATCGGCTCCACGCGCCGCGAGCAGTACTCCGCGCCAAGCACCTGTATCGCGTAGAATATCGCCATGATGAACGAAAGAAAGTCTCCGAAATTAAATTCCATGCCGGGCGTGAAGCCCATTATCAAAAGCCCAGCCGTGGTAACGGAGGCGCCTACGAATATCCAGCCCGAGGGGCGCACTTTGTAGAGCCCCCAGACCATGAGCGGCACCATTATGACGTTGAGGCCGCCTATGAAGGACTGTTTGCTGGCGGTGCTGTAGGTGAGGCCGAAGGTGAGCGATATGAAGACGCCGGTCAGTATGAGCGTCTGGATGAGCGATATCTTCCAGTCGCGCGCGGTCGCCGTAAGTATCTTTTTGGGAAACAGGATCATCAAAAAGACGGAGGCAAAAAGCATTCGCAGCGCCACGGCCCACAGCGGCGTGATGCCGCGCGCAAGCACCGCAGAAAGCGGTATCCCCGCGCCCCAGATAAAAGCCACCAGTACCAGTGTTATGTCCGCAATAAGAACTTTGCGGTAATTCGCCTCCGTCATTATAACGCCCCCTCGCGCTTCAGCGCGCCTAGAATTTCGTCGTTTACTTTATCTATTTTTTTCATATAGTACCAGGCCGCGCCGGCGGAGCAGACGCCGCATATAAACAGCGCCCAGGCCGTCCCCACGATGTCGCCAAGTTTGCCGGACATGAGGCTGCCGAAGGGCGGTATGCCCACAATGGCAAGGGTGTAGAGCGCCATGATGCGGCTGCGCGAGGCATCCGAGCTCATCGTCTGAAGCAGCGTGTTGCAGGCTATTGTGGAAACGACCATGCAGAAGCCGACGGGCGCGGCAAGCGCAATGGCAAGCGGTATGCTGCGCGAGAGCGAAAAGAGCGTAACCGAGAGGCCGAAGCCAAGACAGGTGCGCGTGCACCACCACGAATAGGTGGCAGTAGTCTTTCGCGAGGCCATGAGAAGCGAGCCCGCAAGCGCGCCCACCGCAACTCCCATCAGCAGAAGCCCGAGCGTCTCTGAGTTGCCGTCAAGCACGCTCTTTGCCATTGCCGGCATGAGGATGATAGCGGGGAAGCAGAAAAATCCGGTGATCGTAAGAAGCGTCAGGAAATATCTGTAGGGCGCGAAGTCGCGCGCCGTCTTTATGCCCTCCCACGTATCGCGGATGGGGTGGCTCTTGCCGCCGGTGCGTCCGATGGGCGGTTTTTTGAGCCGCATGCGTTTCAGCGCCCAGAGCGTGCTTGAATAGCAGAAGGCGTTGGAGAAGAAGCAGAAGCTTTCGCCGAACGCGTGGATGACGAAGCCGCCAAGCGTGGGGCCTATCATGCGCGCCGTGTTGAAGAGCGTCGAGTTCAGCGCCACGGCGTTTGCCACGTCGTCTTTGCTGTCGACCATGTAGTTGACGAGGGAGTAGCGCGTCGGCAGCTCAAAGGCGTCTATCGTGCCGCGTGCGATGACGAGGCAGAGTATTATCGGGAAGGTTATAAGCTCCGTAAAGGTGAAAAAGGCAAGAGTCAGCGCTATCGCCATACATCCGGCCTGCATATAGAAAAGCGCCTTTCGCAGGTCGAGCCGTTCGATGATGGCGCCCGCAAGCGGCGTCAAAAGGCATATCGGAAGCGAGGCGGTGAAGTCCATCAGCCCGAGCGCGGCGTTTGAGCCGGTCAGCTCAAAGACGAGCCAGCCGATGGCGATGCGGTGCATCCAAAGCCCCGTCATCGAGATCGTCTGCGCCGTGAAAAAGAGCCTGTAGTTGCGGCTGTTGAGCGCCCGCAGCGCTTCAGGAAAACGCAACGCCTAAAGCCCCACGATGACGGAGCCCACGATGGTCATCGCGATGCCAGTCCACTGAAGCCGCGTCAGCATGACGCGCTTGAAAATACGTTCGTAGAGCGCCGCTATGAACGGGCTTGTGGCGGTGATGGCCGTCACTATGGCCACGGGCATGACCGCGAGGCACTGAGCGTAGATGATGGAGCCGGCGCAAAGTCCAATGACGGAGGCGCCCGCAAAATAGAGCGCGGCGCGCAGCGGTATCTCGCGCAGCGGCATCGGCCTCTGGTTTGGCATGTACCTGCGCTGCGCCGCGCGCACCGCGATAGTTATTATAAGGAAGGCGACGGAACGGTAGAAGGTGATGTTTACGGCAGAGGCTCCGCTCGTCAGTATGGCGAGCTTCGTAAGCGGCGAGGAGAGCGCCCACATGAGCCCAGCTGCGATGGCCAGCGAAAAGCCCTTCATCAGCCGCCGCTTGTTGTGAAGCGCGCGCCTTATATCCTCGGTCTTTTCGTCTTTGCCGCCAAAGCGCAGCAGCATAAGCCCGGCCACGACTATCACGATGCCCCAGAGCAGTTTTTGCGTCGGCTCCTCGCCCAGGATGAACCACGAGGTGAACGCCACGAGGATAGGATAACCGTTTGCCACCGGCACCGCGAGGCTCACGCCGATCTCGCGGATGGCTATGAAATAAAGGATGTCTCCAAGCGTGTAGCTTATAAAGACGCTTACAAAAATATAAAACCACGCTGCGGCCGACGTCATCACAGGGATGTGGCCGCCAGTTGCGATATAGGCCGTAGCAAACGCCGAGATAAAAAAGACGGCGGAGCGCACCGGGTTTATGTCGCTTGTAGAACAGCGCGAAGCGGACAGGCCGTGATTGACCATAATCGGTGACGCCGCCCAAAGCGCGGCTGCTACAAATGACAAAAGAAAACCCCATAACGGCATGACCCGACCTCCTTGTATACTTGGGATATTGTACATGATTATAGTCAGGAACGGAACAGGCCGCAAATCACGCGCGCAAGCGCCAAAATCTTTGCTGTATATAGTTAAAAACACTGATTTTTTATTAAAAACTCCGCGACACGCGCTCTAGAATGAGAGCGGATACTCAAAAAAACGGCGTTTTGTGTTATAGTGTGCCTACATAAAGCACCAGTAAAAAATAAGGAGAAGTGACTGTAGAATGGAGTTTTTCGTCCATACCTTTCAAGCCGTAACGTGGCAGAGCCTTGTGATGATGGCCGTAGGCGGCCTTTTGATGTACCTTGCGATAAAGAAGGGCTTCGAACCCAACCTGCTGCTGCCGATGGGGTTCGGCACTATACTCGTCAACCTGCCTCTTTCGTCCGCTCTTGACCAGGTGGCCGGCGGCAAAGTGATAGAGGGCGCTCTTTCTATGTTCTTCAAGCTCGGCATAGCCACCGAGATAATGCCGCTGCTCATACTGATCGCGGTAGGCGCCATGTGCGACTTCACGCCGCTGCTTTCCAACCCGAAAATGTTCCTCTTCGGCCTCACCGCGCAGGCCGGCATATTTTTGACGATGGGTCTTGCGCTCTTCTTCGGCTACAACGTCTACGAAGCGGCCTCCATAGGCATAATAGGCGCGGCGGACGGCCCCACCTCCATCTACGTCGCGACGCGCTTTGCGCCGCACCTGCTGGGGCCGATATCGGTCGCGGCCTACACCTACATGGCGCTCGTGCCGCTCATCCAGCCGCCCGTCATCAAGGCGCTCACCACGCTCAAAGAACGCCGCATGAAGATGCCCTACGCAGACCGCCCCGTCTCGCGCCGCGCGCTGATATTCTTTCCCATAATCATAACGATACTTGGCGGCATAATAGCGCCAGCCTCCGTCGCGCTGCTTGGCTTCGTCATGTTCGGCAACATGCTCCGCGTGAGCGGCGTCACGGAACGCCTCTCAAACGCCGCGCAGAACGAGCTTGCCAACATAGTGACGATACTGCTTGGCTTCTCCATAGCGGCCACGATGACCGGCGAGAAATTCGTCAACGTAAGCACCGCCGTCATCATAGCGATGGGCCTAGTCGCCTTCGTGCTTGATACCGCGACAGGGGTGCTCACGGCAAAGGCGCTCAACCTCTTTCTGCCCAAAGCCAAACGCATCAACCCGATGATAGGTGCGGCCGGCATCTCCGCCTTCCCGATGTCCGCCCGCACCATCCAAAGAATGGGTCAGCAGGCCGACCCGAGCAACCACCTCCTCATGCACGCGGTGGGAGCAAACGTAGCCGGACAAATAGGCTCCGTACTGGCCGGAGGGATACTGCTGGCGTATCTGGGGTAGCGCGATTTTGTGATTTATACGGCGCACTCGCCGCCCGGGCGCAGCCCATCCCGCGCCCGGGCGGCGTTGTTACGTCCGCGTCGCATTTTACAAAGAAAAAAATTATGGTATTATATGGTGCAGGCTTATTTTTTATAAATTATTAACCGGGGGAACAAAAATGGACGAAAAACAATTCCAGCCGCCTTACTATTACAATGAGGAAGATGACGGCATCTCAATGCTCGACATCCTGATAATCTTGGCTGAGCGCAAGAAGATGATCATCGCTGTAACGCTTATTTTCCTGCTTGGCGGCCTCGCCTACGGCTTTTTCTTCACAAAGGCCAAATATATGGGAGAAGTTCAGGTGATGCCCGTCTCTTCCGCCATTGTCAATAAAGGTACCTACAATGTTTACGTATCGGGGAACATAATAAGCGGAATAGCCACCAGCAACGCGGCATTGGACGCCGTCATAGACAAGTTCGGGCTGCTGAAGCGCGACGACAAAAACGTCACCAGAAAACAGGCGCGCGCAAAGCTTAAAAAAGACGTCAAGGTCAAGTACGACGATAAAACCGGCGTAATATCTATCACCGCCGACGCGGACTCCCCGCAGCAGGCAGCCGACATGGCAAACTATGTTTATGACATAACAGAGAAGTCCCTCAAGGAGCTTGCGATGGTTGCCGTTGTTGACA
Source organism: Cloacibacillus sp. (assembly GCA_036655895.1). NCBI lineage: Bacteria > Thermotogati > Synergistota > Synergistia > Synergistales > Synergistaceae > Cloacibacillus > Cloacibacillus sp. Next base: position 56,716 of record JAVVPF010000015.1, read on the forward strand.
ATAATACGGCCTTGCTTGGAGAAGAACTTAGCAAAATAAAAGCCCAGGGGGGCTTTGCAGGGCTGGACACTAAAACTGACGATGGAATGGCGAGGATAGTCGAACTCTATTCGACGCTCACTCAGTACGACGACAGCAAACAGCTCAAAAACAAAACGCCGGTAGTTCTTCAGCTCATAGCGCCAGCCTCCGTTCCCGATGAAAAAGAGGCTCAGGGCAGAGGCAAGATAGCCGTTCTTTCTGCCATACTTGGGCTCTTTGTCGGCATAACGCTCGCCTTTGTCTGCAATTTCTGGCAGACCGCTGAAGACGACCCTGAAACAAAAGAGAAAAAGGCCCACCTCCGCGCGCTGCTGGGACGCAAGAGCGCTTAGCGGCCTCTGCCTGGGATAATGTACTCCAGCGGATATCAAAAAATTTTGAACGCGTTTCTTTGGCTTGGCATGAGGAACAGAAGGGTCTTTGTTTTAGACCTCTTCTGCCTCGTCTTTGCCGTCTACGCCGGCTTTTCCCTGAGACTGTCGTACTTTATCGGGCGGCAGTACAGGGAAGACTTCATTCTAAGCGCTGTGCTTTTTGCCTTCATCGTGGCGCTTGCGCTCCTTGCCGGCGGCACCTACCGCGTCTTGTGGCCGCGCGCGAGCGTAGAGGAATACGCGCACTTCGCGCGCTGGTACGCTCTCGGAGTTCTCGTCTTTCTTCCTATAAGCTATTTCTTTGACTTTGTGAGAGTGCCGCGTTCGGCGTTCCTCTTCATGTCCATACTTGGAATATTTTTCCTCACCGTCACGCGCGCCGTCTGGCGCCTGGCGGCCGTCTCGCGCCCGCCGCATTCGGAGCACAGCGAACGCGCGCTCATAATAGGCGCAGGCGAGGCCGGCACGCTGCTTGCGCGGGACCTTATGCGCCACGGCTCCGAGATGCTCCCCATAGGCTTCATAGACGACAACCCGGAACTGCGCGGCATGGCCGTTGCGTCGCTCAAGGTGCTCGGCGGCAAAGCGGAACTTGCCGACATAATAAAGACCGAATACATAGACACGATATTGATAGCGATGCCATCCGCGACGGGCGAGCAGATAAAAGAATATCTGAAGGCGCTTGAAGGCGCTCAGGTTAAGATTCGCGTGCTTCCCAGCCTGCTGGACCTGGCGGACGGGCAGGTCAACGTAAGCCGCCTGCGCTCCGTCAACCTCGAAGACCTGCTGCGCCGCGAGCCGATACACCTCGACTGCGAAAATATCAGCGCCCTCATCAAGGGTAAGACTGTGCTTGTCACCGGTGCGGGCGGCTCCATAGGCTCTGAGATATGCCGTCAGGCGCTTTCATTCGCGCCGGAAAAGCTGCTTGTGCTTGGCCATGGAGAGCAGTCCATCTATCTGCTGCTTGAGTCGCTTGCGGATGCCGGCAACAAAATCCCCGTCATACCAATCATCGCGGACGTTGCGGACGAGGTAGCGCTTGGCGCCGTCTTTGACAGATACGAACCGTGCGTCGTCTTTCACGCGGCCGCCCACAAACACGTTCCGCTCATGGAATACAACCCGCGCGAAGCGCTGCGCGTCAACGGCATAGGCACATGGACGCTTGCTTCAATGGCCGGCAGACATTCCGTCGAGCGTTTCGTCATGATCTCCACCGACAAAGCGGTGCACCCGACAAGCGTCATGGGTGCCACAAAACGCGCGGCGGAGCGCCTCATCCTCGCAGTGCAGCAGCAATATCCCGATACCAAATACATGGCAGTGCGCTTTGGCAACGTCCTTGGCAGCCGCGGTAGCGTAGTCCCGAAATTTGAGCGCCAGATAGCGGCGGGCGGCCCGGTCACCGTCACGGATCCGGAGATGAAACGCTACTTCATGCTCATCCCAGAGGCCGTAAGCCTCGTGCTGCAGGCGGGCGCAATGGGCACGGGCGGTGAGCTGTTCGTGCTTGACATGGGCGAGCCGGTAAAGATATCCGAAATGGCGGAGACCCTCATCCGCCTCCACGGCTACGAGCCGGGCCGCGACATAAAAATAGAATACTCCGGCATCCGCCCCGGCGAAAAACTCTACGAAGAGCTCTTCTATGACCAATCGCATGTAGAAACCACCGGGCATAAAAAAATATTTAAAACAAAATTGACTCCGGAAAAAGAAAGCATCCTTCCTGTGGTGCAGAACCTAGTCTTCAAAGAGCCGTGCGCCGCGCCGCAGAAATTAAAAGAAGAAATCCTGGCGCTAGGCTGCGACGCCGGAGCGAATAACGGCTGACGAACCAGGCATAGAAACGTAAAACTCTTGGGTTTAAAAAACATGACGGAGATAAAAAGAGACTGTAGTCTCTACCTGCGTAATACTGAATAAACACGGAACCGGAGAATTATTTTTTTTCGCAAGAGGGCGGCGGATTGTGCGGAAAAGCATGACAACCGTATGCATACGACGGCGCATGATTGTCCGGTTATACCTGAAGGCGGCGAAAAGCAGGCATTCACAATAACGAAAATAACGGAGCCGCTGACATACACTGTGACGAATAGCGAAATGATAAAGATAAACTTGCTTGCGCGTTGCTTGATGGATAAGAGCGAGAAAAATGATCAGCAATAAAATAGTCTGAATCAGACGGGGTTTGTTTTACAGAATTTGCTTGCGCGTTGTTTGATGGGGTATACTTATTACATAATTGGAGGAGGTGACAGCAGTGAAGGTTTCTTATCAAGATGAGCATTTAGAAAGTCTCGTAAAAGAGCTGTGTCATCTTACGACAGAAATAGAATGCGTGGAATTTAAGCTCAACAATGCCAAACCTGATGAAATAGGAGAGTATATATCAGCTTTATCAAATACAGCCGCCATTACGGGGCAACCATATTCGTACCTTATTTGGGGAGTCGATGACGAAAGCCACGAAATTGTAGGCACAACATTCACTCCAGCCAGAGAAAAATGCGGTAATGAGGACTTAATCAATTGGCTATCATGTCTGCTTGCGCCTAAAATCAGATTCCAATTCTTAACCGTCAATATCGATACTAAAGAAGTTGTCGTTTTGGAGATATCAGCAGCAACACATACGCCGGTAAGTTTCAGGGGAACAGAGTATATTCGTATAGGCTCCTATAAAAAGAAACTTAAAGATCACCCCGAGATGGAGCGTGCGTTATGGGCCGCTTTTGAAAAACGACGCTTTGAGCAGGAAATTGCTGCGGAAAAATTAAGTGCGGATCAAGTATTGGAATATATATTTTATCCGGCGTATTTTGATTTGCTTAAAAAAAACTTGCCTGGCAGCAAGAATGCTATTCTGAAGGAACTAAATTCAGAAGAAATAATACAGCCAGACTCTCATGGGAAATGGAACGCTACTAATATGGGAGCGATCCTTTTTGCGAAAGATATCACGAAATTTAAAGGATTGCGCCGCAAGGCTGTACGTGTAGTATTTTATAAAGGCAGTAGCCGTATAGAAACAGAAAGGGAAGTTGAGTTTACAGGAGGCTACGCTTTTTCCTATGAAGAAATAGTGAGTTATGTTACAGAATTGTCACCGAAGAAAGAGATAATAGAAAAAGGCATCCGTAAATCTATCTCACTATTTCCGGAACTGGCGGTACGTGAATTGATCGCGAATGCGCTTATACATCAAGATTTTTATATCAGCGGGACCTCGCCAATGATTGAGATCTTTAGTGATAGGATAGAAATAACAAATCCTGGCCTCCCTTTGATCGCCGTTGAAAGGTTTTTGGACACCCCACCTAAATCTAGAAACGAGCACATCACGTCGTTGCTTAGACGAATAGGCGTATGTGAGGAACGAGGAAGTGGAATAGATAAAGTTGTTGCTATGACTGAATTCTATCAGCTGCCTGCTCCGATATTTGAAACTATGCCAGAGCATACGCGCGTTGTCCTTTTTGCTCACAGATGTTTTAAAGAAATAGATAAGAGCGAACGTATAAGGGCGACATACCTCCATGCTTCATTAAAATACGTAGAGAGAAAAAGCATGACAAATAAGACATTGCGGGAACGATTTGAACTAGACGTAAAGAACAGCGCCACAATTTCACGAATAATAAGAGATACCATTGAAATTGGATTAATAAAATGCCAAGACGATACGGTAGGAACTAAGGCAAAAAAATATCTTCCCTATTGGGCATAAAACCGTTGGAATTTGCTTGCGTGTTGCTTGATGGATAAGAGCGAAAAAAATGACCAGCAATAAAAAAAGCCTGTATCAGACTGGGTTTGTTTCATAGAATTTGCTTGCGCGTTGTTTGATGGAAAATGAATGAATATCGTTGATTATATTTCACAGCCAAAGCAACATAGACAGGCTTCTATTGCAGAAGTTTGTTTGCAGCGATTGTGCTATTTGGGGTAGGCGTTATCACACATAAACTCCGTGATAGCCTCTTTTTTATACGATTCACAATTTTTTGCAGCAATAGCTGCAACAAGGTTAAGATTACCGAGAGGGACGAAGTGGGTAGCGCCACTACCCACTTCAAGGACGGTATCCAATATTACTTAAGGGGTTCCAGCTCCTCCCCTTTCACCTGGATAAAAGTAAGCGTTGTCCCCTCCACCGATACCGGAAAAACGCCGCGTCAAAAGACTTGAACAAAGCAAATTGGTATTGGAACAGCTAATTGGCATAGGCAGGTGATATTTGACGCTTGTGGATAGTCTTTAAAGAACCGGCATTCTAATAAAATCACTTCTCCTATGCAAGACTAGTAATAGGGTAGCAAATAAAAGTTAGAAACTGATGCCGCCAAAGCTTTACTATAAATTAACGGCTATGAGCATTTCATTGATTTTCTGGCCCCGATGATTTCTCCATGTTTGTGAATGTGACCAAGACACACTTAAAAACGGTCTTGTTATATATCGTATCAGCCATGTTGTTTAGCTTTCTATTGATTGCTCTGATTTTTATGGAGCAAATGAGGAGTTAAATAAGTGGTAAGCTAAACGTCATACATAATTTAATAGTTGCAGATGGTATCATAGTGGTGCTAATATATAAATGTTAATGCCAATATCTAGGCAAACACAGGATAGTTTTCAAGGTGCTCTGATGTGGGTAGCATTAAATAATGTTTCTGGAATTTTGGGAAATATAAATAAAACTGAAATAGAATATAAGCGCTAAGGTGCGATGCATATGTATTGTAACGACAAACATATATACACGATGATAAAACGTGCGGCGGATATTATTCTGTCGTCAGTTGGCTTGGTGTTGCTTTCTCCCCTATTGCTTGCTATTGCCCTGTTAATAAAGCTCGATACGCCTGGCCCGATATTCTTTAAACAAAAAAGAATAGGCAGGCATAAAACGTACTTTTATATCTATAAATTCCGCACAATGAGAATAGATACGCCAAAAGATATGCCTACGCACTTGTTGGCAGATCCTGACGCTTATATTACAAAACTAGGAAAATTTATGCGTAAAACGAGTTTAGACGAATTACCACAAATAATAAATATACTAGTCGGTCAAATGTCTATCATCGGCCCGCGTCCCGCGCTGTGGAACCAGTACGACCTCATCGCGGAGCGCGACAAATACGGCGCCAACGACATCCGCCCCGGCCTCACCGGCTGGGCGCAGATAAACGGATACCTAGGAACTGTGATTATCAATAAACTAAGTTTGACAGTAGGTGAAACGGCATGAAGAAAATCCCCTTCAGCCCCCCGGACATAACGTCAGCGGAGATCAACGAAGTCGTTGCGGCGCTGAAATCCGGCTGGATTACCACCGGTCCTAGGACAAAAGAGCTGGAACGCATCACCGCGACGCGCTGCCATACCGCGAAAGCGGTCTGCCTGAACTCCAACACCGCCTGTGCCGAGATGACCCTGCGCCTTCTGGGCGTCGGCCCCGGAGACGAAGTCATCGTTCCCGCTTATACCTATACGGCGACGGCGAGCGTAATTGAGCATGTCGGCGCTAAAATCGTCATGATCGACTGTGAACCCGGTAAATTCACAATAGACTATGACAAGCTGGAAGCCGCTATTACAGAAAAGACCAAGGTCATCATACCGGTGGACCTCTTTGGCATCCCCGCCGATTATGAGCGTATCATTGACATCGCCGAAAAGAAACGCCCGCTCTTCTCTCCTTCCGACAACCACATACAGCGGGCTATCGGCAGAGCCATAATCATGGGCGACGCAGCGCATTCCTTCGGCGCCTCCTATAAAGGAATACCCATCGGCTCCGTCGCCGACTTTACGAACTTCTCCTTTCACGCCGTCAAAAACCTTACCACCGCCGAAGGCGGCGCGGCGACTTGGAGAGATATCGAGGGCGTGGACAATGAACAGCTCTACCGCCGTTACATGCTGCTGAGCCTCCACGGACAGAGCAAAGATGCCCTCGCGAAAACCAAACTCGGCACCTGGGAATACGACATTGCGGGACTCTGGTACAAATGCAATATGACCGACCTCCACGCCGCGGTCGGGCTTGCCCAGATAAAAAGATACGACGCCCTTTTGGCGCGCCGGAGAAAGATCATCGAAAGATTGGATGCCGCGCTTGCCAGCCTGCCCGTAGAGACGCTGAGGCACTATACAAAAGAATATAGCTCCTCCGGCCACCTTTATATCATGCGGCTAAAGGGCAGGGACGACAAAGAAAGAGACGGCTTCATCACCAAAATGGCCGAACTGGGGGTGGCGACAAACGTCCACTACAAACCGCTGCCGCTGCACACCGGTTATCGGAAACTGGGCTTTGACATCGCCGACTACCCCTACGCCTATGAACAATTCCGCAACGAAGTCACGCTGCCCCTGCATACGTCACTGACCGATGAAGATGTGGACTATGTAATTGAGTGCGTAAGGAAATGCCTGTAAAAAATGCTGAAAGAGTGGGAAGAATTGCCTGACTGCATGAGAACGGAAGCCGTTCGCCCCTATTACGAGACGCTCAAAAAGAAAAGAGCGGCCTTGCTGTTGAAGCGTGTCTTCGACGTCGTGACGGCAATCTTGATGCTGGCAGTCCTCTCGCCGCTGCTTCTCGCAATATCGCTTGCGATAATCCTTGACAGCAACGGCGGCGTCTTCTTCCGTCAGGAACGTATTACGCAATATGGGGAAAAATTCAAGATATTTAAATTCAGAACGATGATCGCGAACGCGGACAAGCTTGGCGCGCAGGTAACGGTGAAAGATGACGCGCGCGTCACAAAAATCGGCAGAACGCTAAGAAAATACCGGCTGGACGAACTTCCCCAACTGCTAAACATCATCGCCGGAGACATGAGCTTCGTGGGAACGAGGCCGGAAGTAGAGAAATACGTCAGGCAATACAACGACGAAATGTACGCGACGCTGCTTTTGCCGGCGGGCGTCACCTCGGAGACGAGCATTATGTACAAAGACGAAGAAAAACTGCTGGCCAGGGCGGAGTCAGCCGACGAGGCCTACATAAGCAAGGTCCTGCCGGAAAAGATGGAATACAACTTGAAGAGCCTGCGGAACTTCAGCTTGCAGTCGGAGATATCGACGATGGCTAAGACTGTGCTGGCGGTAGTGGATTGATGAAGACTAAATTCAGTGTTTTGAATAATTTTACGCCACCTGCGACAAAGGATACGGTCATATGAAGATATTGCTCATAAACCACTACGCAGGTTCAATATATCACGGCATGGAATTTCGTCCCTACTACCTGTCAAAAGAATGGGTAAAGATGGGGCATGAAATTATAATTGTCGCTGCCTCCTTCTCGCACCTTCGACAGAAGGATATCGAAATGACCGCCGATGCTATGGAAGAAAACATTGATGGTATTCGCTATATATGGCTGCGGACGCCGAAATACAGCGGGAATGGGCTTGGCCGCATACGTAATATGCTGTCTTTCCTCCGCAAACTTTATACCTACCTTCCAAAAATTACAGCGAATTTTGCCCCCGACGCTGTTATCGCGTCATCGACCTATCCGCTCGATTCGTACCCCGCAAGATGGATTGCCAAGAAGCATGGCGCAAAATTTGTCTTCGAGCTCCATGACCTTTGGCCGCAGGTATTGGGAAAAATGTCCAAATGGCATCCGTTCATCATGATAATGCAGATGGCGGAGGACTATTGGTGCAAAAACGCCGACGTCGTGATTTCTCTTCTGCCGAACGCTTATAAGCATCTGGTCACACGTGGAATGAAAATGGAAAAGTATCATGTAATCCCTAATGGCATAAGTGTTGATGAATGGCAGGCTAAATCCAGTGGCGGAGAGCTCCCAGAATTACACAAAGAATCGCTATCTACACTAAAGAAATCAGGAAAGACGATTGTAGGATATGTAGGAGGCCATGGCGTTAGCAATGGCTTGGATATGTTGGTTGATGCCGCAGCTCGCACTTCTGGTTTTTCAAAAATTCAATTTGTTTTAGTTGGAAAAGGCCCAGAAAAAGCCAAACTGGAAGAAAAGACCAAAGGGTTAAACCTGCCTAACATCACCTTTTTGCCCCCAGTTTTGAAAAAAGCAGTTCCGGTTTTGTTGAAGCAAATGGATATATTGGTGTGTAACGTCAATGAAACTCCTTTATGTCAGTATGGAATGTCATTAAATAAGATTTTCGATTATATGATGGCAGAAAAACCGGTTTTATGGAGCTCTAACGTCAGCAACGATTTCGTTGCTGAATCGCATTGTGGTTTTACAGTCCCTAGCGGTGACCTTATCTCCTTTTGTGACAAATTATATGAAATGTCAGACATGAAAAAAGAGTTCTTGGATGCCATGGGCGTTCGGGGAAAGGAATATATATTAAAACAATACACATATCCCAAGCTGGCAAGGAAATTTATCGACGCGCTATAAAAAGCATTCAGAGGGGAAATAGAGACATGACGTTATTAAATAAGGTACAGAATAAGACCGCCCAAATCGGCGTAATCGGCCTCGGCTACGTCGGCCTGCCGCTGGCGGTGGAAAAAGCCAAAGCCGGCTACAAAGTGCTGGGATTCGACATACAGCAATCCAAAGTGGAGATGGTAAACCGCGGCGAAAACTACATCGGCGACATCATCCCGCAGGACCTCAAGGACCTGACGGCGAACGGTCGCCTCTCCGCCACGACAGACTTTGACCGCCTTGCGGAGTGCGACGTCGTCGCTATCTGCGTCCCCACGCCGCTCGACAAATTCAAACAGCCCGACCTCTCGTACATCGTAAACTCCGCCAAAGAGATATCAAAGCGCCTGCACGAAAACATGCTCGTCGTCCTTGAATCAACCACCTACCCGGGAACGACCGAAGAGGTAGTCAAACCCATTCTTGAAGAAAGCGGTCTTAAAGTCGGCAAAGACTTCCACCTGGCCTTCAGCCCTGAACGCGTCGACCCCGGCAACGCCAGATACAAGACCCACAACACCCCGAAAGTCGTCGGCGGCTGTACGCCTGAATGCACCGAGATCGCGAAAACTCTTTACAGCATCGTCTTAGGCGCGGAAGTCTTTACCGTATCTTCCCCTAAAGAGGCAGAGGCGACAAAAATCCTGGAAAACACCTTCCGCATCGTCAACTGCGCCCTCGCCAACGAAATGGCCATCGTCTACAACAAAATGGGCATCAACATCTGGGAGGTAATCGCCGCCGCTTCGACAAAGCCCTTCGGCTACGTTCCCTTCTACCCGGGCCCCGGCGTCGGCGGTCACTGTATTCCGCTCGATCCCTTTTACCTCACATACAAAGCGAGGGAATACGACTACCATACCCGCCTCATAGAGCTGTCCGGCGAAATAAACGACAACATGCCTGAATACGTCGTCGAGCG
>JAVVPF010000016.1 GCA_036655895.1 Cloacibacillus sp.
AGCCAGAAGCGACAGCACCGCGAACCCGGCGTTGCAGCCGGAGCCGCTGGAGGAGTCAAGCGGCCTCCATAACTCTTGCGACTGGCTGGTGGAGTCGCCCTGCTCGGAGCGAGAGAGATAGGGCGAAAAAGCTCGTACCGTCACACCGCTATCCGTTGGACACTGCGACGGGTCGTATACGAAACTGAAGGTGTAGTCGTGACCCTCTTTCATCACTGGCCGATCGGCGGCTCCGAGGATAGCGGCAGAATCCTCACCCTTACCGGCAAAGAGGGCGCAGCGCAGCGCCGGTACATAGGCTATCTGCCGTTCTTTGCCGCCCCTGATGATCTTTCCTCCGCTGAAGCCCACTGTGGCGTCGATCCGCAGCTGCTTGTGGCGCGCCTGTTCGTCGAGCTTCGTCTCCTCGTAGCTGATGTCGCCGCTGGCGTCGCGCTTTATCTCATATACCTTGACCTCTTTGACCCTGATAGTGGGACGCTCGGCGGCCGGCAGCGAAGCCTGCGCCGCAGCCGGGCCGTTGGAAACGGTGTTGCCCGAGGCGCCTCCCTTGAAGAGCGCCGGATCATAAGCGCCGACCAGCACCCAGCCGTGATTGTTCTTCGTGCTGAGCTCTTTATCGTTGCATTCGACGACGGCGTGCACCCAGCCTAGTCCCTCTATATCGGGGGCGCGGAAGGTGGCCTCGGTGTTGACCCAGTTGTCCCCTGTGTCAAAGTTCGTAGTACGCCCCAATATTACGCCCAGCGTCTTGGAATCAAATGGCTTATAGCCGTCGCGCGCAGGGTCGGTGGAGGGATAATTTCGTGTCCCGCTCTCATTGTTCCACGGCTGGAAGTAGAATTTCACCGTTACGCCAACAGCTGTTACAAAACTGTAATTGATGACGCGCAGCTTAACCTTATAATCCTTCCCCTTCTCCAACAGTTTGGGCGAAAGACCGTCTCCAGTGGTGGCGGTTACGGCGCTCTCCGTCGAGTCAGATTTTATAAAGGTTATGCCGCGCATCTGGTTTGACGTATATTTGTCTTGGTTCTCCTGAAGGTAGTTGCCCTTGGAATCTGGCTGTCCGGCCGCGCCTCCGTTCTTAATATCGTTATTCCATCGGAAGGGCAGCAGCAGCCCAGGATCGGGGTGTGTGGCGTAGGGGCTGGACGGCCCCCAGATCTTGCTCCCGGCCTGCTTAAGTTTGGGCACCGCGTAACCGACGCAAATCGCGCCGTCGTCCTGCGTGAAATAGGCGGCATCCACGTAGAACTGCATATCTGACGCGCTCCAGTCTTTCGTGTGCTGCGTATAATTCACCGCGCCTGGCCAGGACATTGTCACATCGAGCATTTTTGAAGCGTCGGCGGTCGTAGTAGAGTCGGTGCCCCACGCGTAGTCCCCGGTGAGGTCGATATTGAGGTGCTGCCGATCATTGTGGCCAAAGGTAGGATGGAAATAGACATGCCCCCCAGCTGTTTGGCGGATCGAATCGTAATCCTGAGTGCCGCTAGATGCGCTCGTCTTCATCGTAAATTCGCTGGCATCGGAGTTGCCGATTAGATTATTCTGGCCGCTGACAAATATTTTGCCGTTGAAATCGGCCCACGGATCGTATTTATCTGCTTCTAGCTTCGCCTCCTTACCCTGCGGGTAGCCTGTTATGTCGGCCAGCCGCTTGGGGTAGGTGAAGAGGTTGTAGGTGTCGTGCAGCGGCTCATACCACGAAATTTTTCGCCCCGGCGTCGGCGTGAAGACCGAAGCGGTCGTAGTAGGCACCACGTACTGCACATAGTTCTGAAGGGATACTATCTCCCCCGTCTTGTCGTCAGAGGTCGTAGAATAACGCTTCGATTCGGGCAGCAGGATAGGATAGCGGCAAAGATTGTAGCTGTTGCTCTTGTAATAGATCTGGTCATCCCTGTCAGCCTTGTATTTAACTTCGAAGCTTAGACTCGACGCATAATTTTTCGTTTGGTTATGGACCTCGTTTCTTGAGTACTGCATGCCAAGGTCCAGTAGCGGATCGTCCTGTGCATTATTGTTCGCGAACGCTTTTTTCAGCAAACCCTCTCTACGTTCCAAAGCATAGGAGCCTTCGAGACCAAAGTTGCCCTCGGAAACCTTTGTCGTTGTGCTGGCCTGACCGTAGCTGTCATTGAGCGCCATCGCTGTGTAATAATCTTGCGTTTGGAAGAGCGCGAAGGCATCAAGCGTCACGTCGCCGCTTGCGTCGGCGAGGGGGAGCAGTTCGCTGTCCGCGGCCGAAACCTTATCCCAATGCTTGGGCGGCGCCTGCGTCACCATGGAGAGTTCGATGTTGTCTTCCACCGTGAGCACGCTCGGCGAGCCGAGCACGAGGCTCTCGCCGTATAAGTCCACGGCGGCGACGCTGGCTCCCATATTGCCGTCCATCTGGACGTTGTTATAGCTGGTATGTACCTGGGACAAGAGGCCTTTATCCTTTGACCAGGAGAGAATTCCGAAATCCATATTCGCAGTACCATTCTCCCCGTTGCCCATGTGAGCGAGCGCGATTTGATGCCGCACAAGGGAACCATTTGTTGGGTAACTGAAGAGGCCCGTCGCGAGGCTGTGGTGCTTGTGGAGCTTATTGAGCCACCAGCCTAATTTCGTGGCGCTGTACTCATACTTAGTTCCCGTGTTGGCAATAGCCCCGCCCTGTGTGATATCCCAGTCATGCACCCAGAGCTTGAGATCGGTGCCTCCGTCGCCCGTGCCAGTAGACCAGACAAGCTCGCCCAAGCTGTCTCCGTCAAAGTCGGCTATCTTGACCTCGATGGAGGGCACAGAACTCCACGCGGTCGTGTCTGTAAGGTAGAAACCCAACTTACCCAGAAAACTGCGGTCGACGTGCCGGATCAAAGTATAGCCTTTATTGTCTTTATTGTCTTTTTTGTTTTTTTTCAGCGAACAAATGCTCATATATACATAGGAATCTTTGTCGGTAACGCTCGGTGAATCGGCATGGATATAGACAAGTTCGTCACTGCCATCGCCGTTGATGTCGCCCGCCGCAAGACCGACGCTGTTATGCTGCAGGAAGCTGCTGCCGTCCGCCATGTTTTGAGTGTTGTAGACGCACTCCCCCTGATAACCCTTCTCAATATCATAATTCACGCGGTATATCTCAAGCTGGTTGGCGCGGCTCTGGTTGGCGCCGCCACCGTGGATGAGCGTGTAATAGATGGCGATCTCGTCGCGTCCATCGCCGTCAAAGTCGCCCTTCGTCATACGGATGCTGTTTGCTGGCGTAACGCCGGACTGGCCGCCGACTACGCTGCTGCCGGTGGCGAGGATGCTGCTTTCGCTGCCGTTGACTTCCGTAGTGATGACGTCGCCAGAGCCCGTCGACATGTAGTTGTAGAGCGACTTGCCGTCGACAAGCAGTATCTTCACGAGCGGCTTGTCTTTGTTCTTCACATAGGTGAGGGCATAATCCGTATAGCCGTCGCCGTTCCAGTCAGAGGCGACCAGGTCGTGCGCGGTGTTCTGGTCGAGCGCGGGGGCGTCGCCCATAATACCGTCGCGGTTGTACTTAAACTGGTATACGGGGGAATACAGATGCTCGGGCAAATGGTATAGGCCAAGGTTTTTCCCGTCAGCCCACATGTCAAGCCAGATACTGTTTGTCCCGCCGTTGTGCCGCACCAGATAGGAGGTGACGAGCACGTTCTGCGGCACTCCTGTAAACGTAGTGACGCCGTAGAACGCTTGATCCGCAGAGAGCGTCACCGTCTTCACCGGAGCCGTTCCTTCGGCTACGGAGGAGGCGAAGATGTAATTATTAGAGTCGCCCGCTCCGTATTCTACAGCCATTCTGACATGTTCTTCGTTTCCGGCACTTGGGGAAAAGACGCTCAGCTTTCCTTTGTCATCTTCCTTCGAGCCGACGAAGGTCTTGATGTTGAATGCCGCGTCGCGGTAGGAGACGAGCAGCCTATGATGCGGCAGTATCCTCGACTTCCAGGCTCCGTTCATCGGGTCGACCTGCAGCTCTGTGGGAAGGCCGGTAATATCCGAGGCCACGCAGACGGCAGCTAAAATCACAAAAGAGAAAAACAACGCGCCAAACCATGTCCCCAGACGTTTCGCTGCGGGGAAGTTCCACTTCTTCAAACCAGACAACATCGCAACATCCTCCTCCACCGTTCTTTGTCTTGTATACCGCGCCTTGGCGCAGCATACCTTCGAGAACAGCGTAATAAAATATGGGCAAAAAGATAGCTTTTGTTTTGTAACCGCGTTTACTATTATCCGCTTATTATAATATAAATTTCGGCCGTTGTGCGCATTTTATTGCACGTTATTACAATTGGCAATGCCATTTGCACGAAATATTACACACAAGGACGCACCAGTACCGCACGGCATGCAAAACCTTATTTTATCCACCTAATACTGGAAGGCTCGCCGCGAGCGGCGGGCGGTATTTTCAGAATCCGCGCTGCGCGCCAGAGCGGCAACACAGTAAAGCGCCAATCCAGTCTCAAATGTATGAGAAAATGTCACTCAAACGAGCCTTAAATCGTCTGAAACTATGTCACTTTTCATCGTCCTGTAAAACATGTGCAGACGAAGTCAACAATGCGGCCTTGTGGTCCTTTGGGCAAAGCTGGGAGATCGCGGGTACTCAAGAAGCATCGCTGCACTTTATCGCGTACCGAGAAAAGGGGATTGACAAGGAAGAAACCGGCGAATCAAAAAAATATATTATATTATTATATTTATATTATTATATATAGAAGGCTTTTTTGGTTGCCGTGTAACAGAGGTTTGACAAACCTACACAGAAACGCCGGGGGCGGTCGGCGAGAGCCATTGACAGGTCGTATCTTTATGCCTATAATTACGAGGTTCTAGAATACGCTTGGTGCGGGCCTTAAAAGCCATAGGGCTGCCTGACACACAGCGGAGGAGGGTATTGATAAGTATGTATGCAGTAATCGAACAGGGCGGTAAGCAGTACAGAGTCACAGAGGGCGACAAGTTCAGAATGGAAAAGATCCATGCTGAAGACGGAGCACAGGTAGCGTTTGACAAGGTAATTCTCCTCGGCAAAGACGACGGCGCGGTAATCGGCGCTCCTTATGTGGACGGAGCTTCGGTAACGGCAAAGGTTCTCGAAAGCGGAAAGGATGACAAAGTCATCGTCTTCAAGTACCGCAGAAAGAAGAACTACCGCAAATTCCGCGGTCACCGTCAGCAGTACACGCTCATTCAGATCGAATCAGTAAACGGTTAGTTTTCTACACAAGGAGGATACCTGATTATGGCACATAAAAAAGGACAAGGAAGTTCAACCAACGGTCGCGACAGTCAGCCTAAATATCTTGGCGTAAAGCGCGGCGACGGCTCTTTTGTAAACGCGGGCACAATAATCGTGCGTCAGAGGGGCACTAAGTTCCACCCCGGACAGCACACAGGACTTGGCCGCGACTTCACTATCTTCGCGCTCGTCCCCGGCAAGGTTCGTTTCCTGACAAAGGCTGACCGCAAATACGTAACCATCGAGCCTGAATCACTCTAATAACAGTTTAACAAGACTATTGTACAGGGGGCCCTCAATCGGAGCAGGCCCTCTTTTTTTCTGATATTTACCGGACGCTTTTTAGGTAAATTAGGATTATGATACTATAGATTTTTATGAAATGAGGTGAAGCTATGAAATTTATCGACTCAATGCGTATGTCCATCAAGGCCGGACGCGGCGGAAACGGATGCATGAGCTTTCTGCGCGAACGGTTCAAGCCAAACGGAGGACCGGACGGCGGAAACGGAGGACGCGGCGGCAGCGTCATATTTGAAGCTACAAACAACCTGCAGACCTTAGCCGACCTTGAGTATATGCATCATATACGGGGAGAAAACGGCGGGCACGGCAAAGGCTCCATGAGAAACGGCTCCGCCGGCGAAGATAAAATAATCTACGTTCCATGCGGAACGGTCATCTACGACGCGGAGACAAACGAAGGCTACGCGGACCTCGTTGAGCCGCACGACCGCTTTATGGCCGCGCGCGGCGGACGCGGAGGGCGCGGAAACAGATACTTCGCAAGCTCGGCGCGCAAAGCGCCGCGTTTCAGCGAAGAGGGGCGTCTCGGGGAAGAGGTGAAGCTGCGCCTTGAGCTGCGCCTCATAGCGGACGTAGGGCTGATAGGACTTCCCAACGTCGGCAAATCAAGCATTCTTGCCGCCATATCCAACGCGCAGCCGAAGATAGCGAACTATCCCTTCACGACGCTTTCGCCCAACCTGGGCGTTCTGAATACCGGCGATGAAAACATCGTCATAGCCGACATCCCCGGCCTCATCGAGGGCGCCTCGGAGAACAAGGGCCTCGGCCTCGAATTTCTGCGCCACGTGGACCGCACGCGCCTTCTTATCCATGTTTTGAGCCTTGAAAGCGGAGATTATGATACAATAATCAAAGACTTTGAGATCGTTCGGAATGAAATGAAGAGCTACGATCCAGAGATGGAAGAGCGCCCATATTTCGTCGCGGCAAACAAGCTCGACGAAGTAGACGATGACACGGCACACCAGCTCGTTGAAAAGCTGACGGCCCATTTCGCGAACCTCGGAGTAAGGCTCATAGCCTCAAGCGCGCTTACCGAAGAGGGGATACCGCAGCTTGTAAAAGAGATAATCTCGTTTACAAACGAGCATCCGCGCCCCGAAAGCAACGTGAGGCTCTTTGCGCTCGAAGAAAGAACTCCGGAAAAGACGCCGGTAAGAAGGCGCAACAAAATACAGATAATCACACTCCACGGCGGCGGCTTCAGGGTCATGCACCATCAGCTCGAAGAGGCGGCGGAACGCTACGACTTCAGCCAGGAAGAGAACGCGGCGCGCTTTACAAGGCTGCTTCGCAAGTTCAAAGTAGAAGAGCTGCTCGCCGCGGCGGGCGCCATACCGGGAGATGCGGTAGCAATCGGGTACAAAGAATTTAACTTCTATCCCGACTATTATCCCGAAGAAATGCCGGCGGACGAGACGGACTACGACGATGCCGACACAGACGACGGCGCGCAGGAAGCCCTCTGCCAGACGGAATCAGGAAACGAAGCCGATACAGAAGACGGAGCATCGGAAAACGACGCCGTGCAGGAAGACGAAGCAGAGGCCGCAAACGCAGAAACGCAGGACCAATAAATAACTGAATGGGAGCAATGGATATGACCGAAGAAATTCGAAAGATCGGCATAATGGGGGGAACGTTCGACCCGATCCACTATGGGCATCTTTTGGCCGCTGACGAAGCGAGGGCCGCTTTTGGCCTTTCCGAGGTCATATTCGTTCCCACGGGACAGCCGCCGCACAAAGCCGACAAAAAGGTGACCTCCGCAGAAGACCGCTTCATTATGACGGAACTTGCCACAGTAAGCTGCCCCTTTTTCAGCGTTTCGCGCGTTGAGAGAGACAGAAACGGCGCCAGCTACACGATAGACACGCTGCGTGAACTCAAAGCCATGCCGGAATATAACGGCGCCAAATTTTACTTCATCACAGGACTGGACGCCGTCCTGGACATCGTGACATGGAAAAACCCGGAAATATTGATGGACATGTGCCAGTTTGTAGCCGTGAGCCGTCACGGTTACACCAGGAAAAGGATGGAAGAACTGCCGCTTGAGATGCAGGCAAAGATAATCCCGCTTGAGATACCGCTGCTCGCTATTTCCAGCACAGAGCTGCGGGAACGGATAAGGCAGAACAGAAGCATCCGCTTTATGGTCCCGCCCGCCGTGGAACAGTACATAATGAAAAAATCCCTTTATCAGAACTAAGACGGAGGAGTACTTTTGAAGCGTTACAAAACAATTATGCTGGTTGTTATACTCGGCCTATTCGCCGTAACCGCGGGAGCCGGGCTCAGGCTCTACTTCGCGTGGCATGCAAAGGGCGGCGACAT
The DNA here is from genome assembly GCA_036655895.1 of Cloacibacillus sp. Taxonomy (NCBI): domain Bacteria; kingdom Thermotogati; phylum Synergistota; class Synergistia; order Synergistales; family Synergistaceae; genus Cloacibacillus; species Cloacibacillus sp. The sequence goes on from JAVVPF010000016.1 coordinate 7,922, forward strand.
CAAAAGCGCTCTCGAAAAAGACATCAATAAAGAGAGCGCCAACTACACAGCCTTAAAAGACCAGGGGAAATTCAACATCCTTTTGATGGGGGAAGACGACGTCGAAGGCTCTAGGAGATCCGACACCATCCTCTTCATAACCATCGACATAGACGACAAAAACATGAGGGTCATGTCGCTGCCGCGCGACACAAGGGTGGAGATACCGCACCACGGCACGCAGAAGCTGAACCACGCCTTTGCATTCGGCGGGCCGGACCTCATGAAGGCCACAGTTGAAAAATACCTTGACGAGCCTATCCTGTACACCGTAGTTGTTGACTATGACAGCTTTCCCGAGTTTGTAGACATGCTGGGCGGGGTAGAGGTGGACGTCCAAAAAAGAATGCGCTACGTCGACCGCGCCGGCAAGCTTGACATCAATATCCAGCCCGGCAAGCAGGTGCTGAACGGGACGACCGCCCTGCACTTCGTCCGCTTCAGAAAAGACGCGCTCGGCGACATCGGACGCATCCAAAGACAGCAGCAGTTCATAAAGGCGCTGATCAAAAAGGCCTACGACCCCAGAGTCATCATAAAGTTCCCGGAGCTTGCCACACAGGCCATGAAGATATTTAAAACCGACATGTCGCCCACGCTTGCCGTACAGCTTGCCGGCTTCGTCCAGAACGAACTTGGCCGCGACAACATGTACTTCTCGACGCTCCACGGCGAACCCGCCATGATAAACAGGCTCAGTTACTGGGTTGGCGACGTAAAATCGGCGCACGCCTTCATCAACGCGCCTATTGCCGAACTGATCTCAGGAGACATCACGGAAAACGTGGGGAAGGGCAAGCGTCAGGTACATTTCTCAAACGCGCTTGACGAACTTGACGACGGAACAAAGAACAAAGCGGCCGCAGCGTCGGCGGACAAAGGCGCTCCGGCTCCCGGCAAGCAGGAAGCGCAGACAAAGCAGATGACAAAAGAAGATATAATTGCTATCATCCAATCAATGCCTGAATCGGTCGCGGTGCTCAACGGAACAGGGAAGAACGGCGTCAGCTCGGAAATCTCCACAAGGCTCCAGCAGCTTGGAGTAGACGTCACGTATTCCGGAAACGCGAAACACTTTGACTATCAGCACTGCAACGTCATCTATCCGACGAAGGCGGCGCCGGGCGTCGTAAAAACGGCAACGATATTGGGAAGCCTGCTTCAGGTACCTAAAAACCTTGTGAGGCCCAGCAACCAGGCCTTCTATGCGTCGATAATAGCGGGGCACGATTACAAAAAGCTTGTCGTTATTTTGGACGACATGCTGAAAATTTCAACTCAGAAAAAGACAAACCAGGAGGGATAACTTTTATGACACAACACAACGATGATTTTTTAGAACAATACAAACCTATAGTAGATGCGCTGCTCGACAAGCACGCGCTTGAGGTGTCGGTCCACGACCTAAGCCAGTTATCGGGCTTTGCGGACATCTTCATAGTCGCAGTCTCGCGCTCGGACATACACGGCAGGACCCTCAAAGACACAGCCGAAGAGGCGCTGGACAAAATGGGCATCACATACAGAGTCGAGGGCGAAGGCAGCACAAAATGGACGCTCATCGACGCTGGAAACCTTATAGTAAACATATTAAGCCGCGAAGGCCGCGACTTTTACAGGCTTGATTCACTCTGGGGCGACGCGCCTACAAAGAGATTCCACGACCAGGACGATTAACGTATGGACTGCATCTTCTGTAAATTAAAAGATCATGCAGCCGCAAACGACCTCGCTTACGCGGTCTTTGACGCAATGCCGGTCAGTCCGGGACACATGCTCATCATCGCAAAGCGCCACGTACAGAACTTCTTTGAACTGACAAAAGAGGAAGAGGCGGCGATGATGGAGCTTCTTCACAAATGCAAAGAAATACTGGACGAAAAATATAAGCCGGACGGATACAACGTCGGAGTCAACTGCAACGAATGCGCAGGACAGTCTGTGATGCACGTACACATGCACCTGATACCCAGATTCAAAGGAGACACGAAGTCGCCGTTAGGCGGAGTGCGCGGCGTCATACCAGAAAAAATGTTTTACACAAAACAATAAAGCGCCTCACAAAAATTCTTCATCTTTCTAGCGCTCAGTTTTATAAAAGCTCAGCGTTGTAAATAAATATTGAAAAAAGATATCCGAGTAAGCTTCGGATATCTTTTTTTTCTAGATTTTTCTAGTTTGTTCAAGTTTTACAGGCGCGCTCTGTGCGGGGAAGTGGAAATAATATAATGTCCTATAATTTATCTTATGTTATACAAGCCCCTTCCGAAAACTGATTTTTGGCCTTTTGAGAGGGCTTTCGACGATTTTTCAGCCTTTTTTAACAAAGACGCTTTGTTGTTTTATACGTCATATTATCAGTCGTAAATCACAAAATAAATAACAGAGTCCGCGCTTATCTCAAAAGAAATCGCGGACTCTGTTATTTTATTAATCGCTTGTTCTATTACAGAGCGTTCTTTACTATGTCGATGAAGACCTCGGGCTTGAGTGACGCGCCGCCTACGAGGACTCCGTCGATGTCGCGCTGGGACATTATACCTGCCGTGTTTTCCGGCTTGACGCTTCCGCCGTACAGAATGATCAGGGCTTCGGCCGTCTTATCGTCGAAGTTTTCAGCGGCCAGCGCGCGTATGAAGCCGCATATCGCTTCAGCGTCCTCGCTGCTTGCCGTTTTGCCCGTGCCGATGGCCCACACAGGCTCATAGGCTATAATTACCTTCTTGGCCAGAGTGTGTTCGTCTATGTCTTTAAGGCCGCAGCAGAACTGCTTTTTTATGACGTCGTGCGCCTTGCCCGCCTCGCGCTCTTCAAGAGTTTCGCCTACGCAAAGCACCGCTGTAAGGCCGCCGTCAAGCGCCGCGTGCATCTTTTTGTTAAGTTCTTCGTCTATTTCGCGGAAGATGTGACGTCTTTCGCTGTGTCCTATAAGCACATGCGTCGCGCCGACCTCGGTGATCATCGGAACGGATATTTCGCCCGTGAAGGCTCCGTTTTTCTCCCAGTGAGTGTTTTGCGCGCCGATTATGACTGGCATCTCCTTTGCGCCTGTGGCGGCGGAAAGCAGCGATATAGCGGGCACAAAGAAGGCTATCTCTTCCTTGCCCTCTGAAACGGCCTCCTGGACCTCTTTTGAGGCTGCTATCTCCTCTTTAAACTTGTTAAGAAATTCACTTGTGGCCGCGGGCCCGTTGAACATTTTCCAGTTTCCTGCTATAAATTTTCTGCGCATAGTATTCCCCTCTTTAACAAAACGGACGGATCAAAAAATCCGCCCGTTTCTATTTTAAGTGATGGATAGTTAGGCTATTACGTAAGGCTCTATTCCGGGAAGGCTTTTGCCTTCAAAGAACTCAAGGCTAGCGCCTCCGCCGGTTGAGACATGTGAAACCTTGTCTTCCATTTTAAACTGCGCTATGGCCGCGGCGGAGTCTCCCCCGCCGACAACTGTGAGGGCGCCTTTTTGAGTGGCCTCAACAAGAGCCTGAGCTACAGCCATTGTACCGGCGGCAAAGGCCGGCATTTCAAAGACGCCCATCGGACCGTTCCAAAGCACAGTACGCGCGGCCAGTATCTCCGCGGCAAAGCTGCGCGCCGTCTCAGGGCCGATGTCCAGACCCATCTGATCCGCCGGGATGCTCTCTGCGGCCACCGTCGCAGCGGGGGCGTCAGCTTTGAACTCGGGTGCGGTTATCACGTCCGTAGGAAGCAGTATCCTTACGCCGAGTTTTTCAGCGTCCTTGAGCATTTTTGCCGCGAAATCAAGCTTTTCCTCTTCGCAGAGAGATTTGCCTATGCAGAGTCCGCGCGCCTTTAGGAATGTAAAGGCCATGCCGCCTCCCACTAGTATCGTGTCGGCTTTGTGGAGCATGTTCTCCACCACGGCTATTTTATCAGAGACTTTGGCGCCGCCCAATATGAGCACAAAAGGCTTTTGAGGGTTGTCGCGAGCCGCAGAGAGCATCTCTATCTCTCTTTCGATCAGCTTTCCTGAATAGGAAGGCAGAAGCTCCGCCGCAGCTCTCGTCGAGGCGTGCGCCCTGTGCGAGGCGCTGAAGGCGTCCATTACGAAAACGTCAAAGTTCTTGGTCAGCTCTTTGGCAAATCCGGCGTCGTTTTTTTCCTCTTCTGGGTGGAAGCGGAGGTTCTCAAGGAGCAGCACCTCGTTATCCTTCCAGCCGCGCACCGCGTCGTCTACTGCGGAACCAACGCAGTCGGGAACAAAACGCACCTGCCATCCGGTCAGCTTTTCAAGCACAGCGGCTACGGGCGCGAGCGTGTATTTCATGTTGACTGCGCCCTTCGGCCTGCCGAGATGCGAAACGAGCGCCACCTTAGCGCCTGCCTCTATAAGCGCGCGCAGCGTAGCAAGATGGGCTTTTACGCGGGTATCGTCGCTCACTTTACCGTCGGCAAGGGGGACGTTGAAGTCCACCCTTACCAGGACCTTTTTACCGGATACGTCAGATGGCGAAAAGGTCTTCAGGCGCATCGCCTACAGCCCCTTTTTGAAGATGTAGTTCGCGAGGTCGATGACTCTGTTGCTGTATCCGCACTCGTTGTCGTACCAGGAGAGTATCTTTACCATTTTGTCGCCCATTACCATTGTGTGCATAGGCGCAAATATCGACGAGTGGGTATCGCCTACGAAGTCCATCGAGACGAGGTCTTCGGGTTCGTATTCAAGTATTCCCTTAAGCGCGCCTTCGGCGGCTTCCTTCATTGCGTTGTTTACCTCTTCGGCTGTGGCTGGCTTCTCAAGCATCACGGTGAGGTCCACGACTGATACGTCGGGCGTTGGGACGCGAAGCGCGAATCCGTTCAGTTTGCCTTTAAGTTCCGGCATTACTTCGGAGATGGCTTTCGCGGCTCCAGTGCTGGTCGGGATGATTGAAAGCGCGGCCGCTCTTCCGCGTGAGAGGTTCTTCTGCGGGAAGTCGAGCGTCTTCTGGTCGTTGGTGTAGGAATGGATCGTGTTCATAAGGCCCTCTTTGATGCCGAACTTGTCCTGGAGGACTTTGCATACGGGGGCGAGGCAGTTCGTCGTGCATGAGGCGTTGGAGATGATGTTGTCTTTTGCGGGATCATAAACGCCTTCATTGACGCCCATGACTATCGTGGCGTCCTGGTTCTTCGCGGGAGCCGAGATTATAACTTTCTTTGCTCCGGCTTCGATGTGGGCTTTCGCCTGATTTGCGTCTGTGTAGCGTCCCGTGGATTCGATGACGAGGTCTACCCCCATCTCTTTCCAGGGAAGCTTTGAGGGATCCGGTTCGGCAAGCGCCTTGATACGCTGGCCATTGACTATGAGGTAATCGCCGTCTACTGAGACTTCACCGGGGAAACGGTGGAATACTGAGTCGTACTTAAGCAGATATGCAAGAGATGCCGGCGGTGTCAGGTCGTTTATTGCTACGATTTCAAATTCATTCTCTTTCCCGTTCGTGAAAAACGCGCGGAGTGAAAGACGTCCTATACGTCCAAACCCGTTGATTGCAACCTTGTACTTAGCCATTGTAAGTGCCTCCTTAAAATTTTTACGCCAATAGTTTGTGAAAAGAGGGATAAACGTATAATTTATCCCTCTTTTATGATTTTGCTACTATATTCGAAATATGTCAAATGAAATCGACAATTTCGTCGGTTTTCATCAATTTTACGCTTTTTTATTGCTCCGTTTCGAGATTTTCGTGAAGAACGCGCAGCATCTCTCCAAGAGATATGGCGCTCAGGACATCTCCGTGCGGTCTGTACGGCATGATGCCGTCAAATACTTCCGCTACGCCGCCAAGGCATCCGTGACGCAGATGCGAGTTGAACGGGCGCATGAATATCCATCCAAGGTCTTTACGTGACGGATTGTATTTGAGGTAGGCCGTAATAAACTGCCCCAAAAGCCAAGGCCACGCCATCCCGCGAAAACGCGCCTTAAGACGCTGGTCGATGCGTCCCTCGGAACGTCCCTTGAATTTATCGTGACGCGGCTCGAGCGTGCGAAGCCCGTAGGTCGTGTAAAGCTCGTTCCAGCAAAGGCGAACGACCTTCTGCGCGGCTTCGGGGGAAAGCGCGCTGAACGGAAGCGACGCGGCAAGTATCTGGTTGGGACGGATGGCCGTGTCGTTTTTGAAGGTCTCAGCGTCCACGCTGTCGTAGAGCCCGTTCATGTCGAAGCTCCAGAAGGTGTCGTTGAAGGCCTTTGCGCATTTCTCGGCCGCCGCTCCGAACTTCGCGGCGCTTTCCGCATCTTTGTACTTCGCGGCGTATTTTTCCGCGGTGCGCAGTGCGTTGTACCACAGGGCGTTTACGCCTACGAGATAGCCTTTGCGGCGCACTACGACCTCGTCGCCCGCTACGGCGTTCATCCACTGCCTCGCGGGGTTGTCGGAGGTAAGTTTGAGGAGCATGTTCGGCGTGCATTCCGTATCTATTTCCGCGGCGCCCGCCAGATATTTTTCAGTTATGTTTTTGACGGCGGCGTACAGCTCTTTTCCATCAGGCGCGTCGGGCACGTGGCTAAGATATTTATCCACGGCGTAGACGAACCAAAGTCCGTTGTCTATCGCGCCGAAGATATTCGATCCGTCGTCCGCTATTTTTTCCGGCATCACCCAGCCGCTTTTTTCCGCTATTTCAAGCCAGAATTTGAGAGTTTTGGCAGCCGTCTCTTCTCTGCCTGTGGCAAGAAGAAGTCCGGGAAGCGCGATGAAGGTGTCGCGGCCCTTGACGTCGGCCGAGGGGTATCCGGTATATATTGGAGCCGCGCTTTCTGGACGGTCGTCCACCAGATTGTAGGAGGCGGCTATCATATCCTGCTCCGCGCTGCTGTTGGCGGGGAGGTTGGACTCTTCGAGGATGTTTTCAAAACGGTCCACAGCCTCTTTTTCCATCGCCGCAAGCTCTTTCGCGGTGAAGCTCTGCGGTTTCTCGGAAAGAACGACATAAACTACGTCGCCCTCTGAAATTTCGTTTGTGATATATCCGGGCGACCAGAGGTGGTCTACGGACTGAGATTCTGGACGGTCGTCCTGTTCGTAGATGAGGTTTTCAAACCACAGGGGCTTCAGCGACCACATACCGCCGGTGACTGAGCAGCAGCTTGTATTTGCTCTGCCTGTGACGCTGATGCTGTGTTCGTTCACGGCGGAGACGCTGAATTCGTTCCTTGTGGATTCGGAGCAGACCTCGTCGCTTTTTCTGTGCGCGAAGAGCGGGCGCAGATCAAGACGTACCTTGTCGGGCGCGGCAAGAAGTTCGTATTTTACCACTGTGCATTCTTTTCCGTGAGGCATGAATATGGACTTTTTGAGGAGGATACTATGGATTACAAACAACATGCTTGGGAATGGATTTCCCTGGTATTCCTGCAGATATCTGTAGCCGTCAGGATAAACCAGATCTTTGTAGCGATTTGTGGACAACTGGTATTTCTTGTTGTGGTCAAACAGCGTCTCTTCTATTTTGCTCACTAAAACTGAGTGCTGCTTGCCATCCTCCGGCCTGGCGACGAGAAGACCATGTTCCCTTCTTGTGTTCGCGCCTATTACAGTGGAAAACCCATAATTTCCGCGTCCATTCGAGATAAGGAACTCCCTTCCGGCGCCTTTGTCATAGGTGTTAACGTCTGCCTTTCCTAAGTACATTGGCTTCATCCCCCTTTGATTGCTTTTTTAGCATTGCTTCTAACTTCCGCCACCTATATTCTACCGTACTTTTGCTAATTGGTCGCGGTAAATTTTGCCCAAGTTCTTTTAAAGATATGCTCGGATTTCTTTTGCGCGCGTATATAAGTTCCCTAAGCGGAGCTGGGAGCTCGTCGACCATGCCCATGTCCTCCATCTGGCGTATAAGCTTCATCTGGCTGCGCGCAGCTTCGAGGCTTTTGTTGATATTGGCCGCGTCGCAGTTGACCAGCTTGTTCGCGTGGTTGCGCATGGAGCGGTATATGGCCGTCTCTTCAAGCGAAAGAGCCGTCTTGACGAGCCCTATGCGCGAAAGCAGAGTCACTATCTGCTGCTGGTCGCGCAGCATCAGCTCCTGACCGCCAAGCTTTTTCCTAAGCCCCACCGTGAAGCCGCAGGATTTTAAAATCGCGCGTATCCTCTCGGCAGAACCGTTGCCCGAAGGCGGCCTCAGCACGAGATAGTAGCCGGCCTTTGGGATATACAGCGCGCCGCAGCTTCCGAAAAGGCCGCGGACCCAGCTCCAGTTTCTTGTGCGCTTGGACATCGACTGAGTGACGGAAAATATCTCAAGCGCGGTGCGTTTTCTGAGCGCAAATACTATGCGCCCCTTCTGCTGCGTATGGATAAGCCGGATGCCGGCGTTCTCCCCTTCGCTTTCCTTCCATTTCGAGTCGCTCCAAAGACGCATGAGCCTGCGCACGGCGAAGAGCCTCGACGAGGTGAAGTAATAATCGTCACCCTCTACATTATAGCTCAGCCCGTCAATTATTCCAGCTATTTCGTCACAGACTGGGTCTGCGGCCGCAAGTCCGCTCCATTCGTCCCATATTGTATGGTTAAGCCCCTCTATCACAGCCGCGCCTCAATTCTTCTTATTCTCGCGCACCAGCTCCAGAATGGTCTCTGAAAGATGCTGCGCGTTGTGACGCAGATATTTGCCGTTTTTGATCTCACAGTAATCACCGTAGACCACCGTCACGCCAAGCGATTCAAGATAGGCCTCTTCCTTAGCGGAAAGATACAAAGGCTCGGCCCCTATTTTGCTGTATCTCGAAAGGAACTCCTCCGGTATCGCCGACTGGTTCGCCAGCACGTAGTTAGGCACCGTGCCCAGAATGCCGGCTATCCAGTCCACATGCGCAACAATGTTCATGCCCTCCGTCTCCTTGGGCTGCGTCATGAGGTTCGCTATATAGACGACGGGAACGTTTGAATCGCGCATCATCTGCGTCATGCTGCTCAAAAGCAGGTTCGGGAGCACGCTTGTAAAGAGGCTGCCCGGCCCCAGCACTATTATCTCCGCCTCTTCAAAGGCGCGTTTTACTCCGTCAAGCGGCTCCGCGTTTGACGGCTCTATCCATAATTTCGCAAGATGGCTGCCGTTGTCCGAAATTTCAAGCTCTCCAGAAAGCCTGCGGCCGTCATCCGTCTCGCCTTTGAGCGTGACGTTCTCCGTCGTGACTGGCAGCACCTGCCCGCGGATGGCGAGCATTTTATTGAGCTCCTCCACCGCGCGCTGAAAATCTCCCATCATCTCAGTGGTGGCAAGCAGGATGAGGTTGCCGAGGCTGTGGCCTTTCAGCTCTCCTCGGTCGAATCTGAAATTGAGCAGGCTGTTCAAAGAGCTGTCGTTTTCGGCAAGCGCCACGATGCAGTTGCGTATGTCGCCGGGGGGCAGGACGCCCCACTCCTGACGAAGCCTGCCTGAGCTTCCGCCCTCGTCCGTCACCGCAACCACCGCCGTTATATTGCGCGTAAAGCCCTTAAGGCCGCCAAGCAGCGTCGAAAGGCCGGTGCCTCCACCTACGGCTACGACGTGCGGCCCCATAGAGAGCCGGTACTCCATCGCGTTAGTCATTATCTTCCTGCGCGCGGACTGTTTTATCTTCACGCGAAACTTGCGCTTCGCCGAAAAATAAACGGCGGCGCCTCCGAGCAGAAACGCAGCTATGAAGACGACGACCACTCCCGCCGCGTTCACCATATATTTCCTTTATCTATGTCGCGGTGCTGTACCTTTACGCGGCGGCCCGCCTGCGTCAGGCGCGCGCCTATGCGCTCCGCGACTGCGACGGAGCGATGACGGCCGCCTGTGCAGCCAATGCAGATATGGAGCTGTTTTTTACCAGTTTCGCTGTAGACCGAAGAGACAAATTCAAGCAGCGGCGCCGCCTTGGAAAGAAACTCGTCAAGCGCGGGGCACGCCGAAAGAAAATCCTGCACTGGCGCGTCGCGCCCCGAGAGCATGTGCAGTTCGTCTACGTAATTGGGGTTTGGAAGAAAGCGCACGTCAAAAATGTAATCCGCGTCCTGCGGCACGCCGTATTTAAAGCCGAAGGAGCTTACGATGACGGCCGGCTCCTCCACGGACATGCCTGCCGCGTCAAGCAGACGCGTCTTAAAATCGGGCAGTTTTAATTCCGATGTATCCAGCATGATGTCTGAATTTTTTATAACTTCTTTGAGCAGAGCGCGCTCTTTTTCTATTCCCTGAAGGATGGTGGAACAGTCGGCCAGAGGATGGCGGCGGCGGGTCGCTTCAAAACGCCGCACCAGCGTCTCGTCGGAGGCGTCGACGAAAAGTATCTCGACGTGCCTGCCGTTTTTGCGAAGACGCGCCACTACGTTTTCAAGGTCGTCCATCAGCTCTTTGCCGCGCACGTCTACAACGGCCGCTACGCCGCAGCGAATGGCCGCCTGGTGGTTCTCCAGCACGTCAAGCAGCTGCGGAAGCAGCGTCGGGGGCAAATTGTCTATCGAATAAAAGCCTTGATCCTCAAAGATATTCAACGCGGAGGATTTCCCCGCGCCTGACATGCCTGTAATGATAATACAGCGTTTTATCTCTTTCTTGTTTTCCAAACTGACCATCTCTCTTCGCAGGCGCAAGCCTCAGATCTTTGGTGTAACCGCTCTTGTATTAGTATATCAGCATACACCGCATAACTGAATATTCCAAGCGAAATTATACACAACCGCATTTATGTGCATTATAACAAAAACTTACAGAAAACACTTGATAGGGTGAGATTTATAGTAAAATATAACAAACGAAAGGCGGTGACGCGCTGTGCATCCAAATACGATAGAAAATACATGATGCGGCTTTAGTGCAGGGACTGCATTAAACTGCGAACATATCGACTTTGTGATAGGGAGAGCGCGGGCTGCTTAACAAAAACCTTTCCTCCTCCCTTATTGCTTTGATTCTTAATACCACACAAAAGGCTAGGGGAGATTTTTTCAAATGTACAATGATATAGACAAGAATTTAAATGAAATGCGCGACGCAATTCACAACGCGCCTCTTGAAGTAAAGGCGCTAAAAGAAGCGGGAGTTCCTATCATAGGAACATACTGTACCTTCACTCCATGGGAATTAATAAACGCAGCCGGGGGCGTCTCCGTCTCACTTTGCAGCACAAGCGACAAGCCGATAGCCGCTGCGGAAAAGCACCTCCCGCGCAATTTATGCCCGCTCATAAAGGCAAGCTACGGCTTCGCGCTCACAGACAGCTGCCCATATTTTCATTTCTGCGATATGGTCGTCGGAGAAACTACCTGCGACGGCAAGAAAAAAATGTATGAATTACTGGCAAACCTCCGCGAGACGCATGTGATGCAGCTGCCGCAGTGCAAAGATCACCCGTTGAGTTTTGAACTATGGCGCCATGAGATAACAGCCCTTAAGAAACATCTTGAAATGCGCTTCGGCACGGAGATAACCGACGAAAAGCTGGCGAGATCTATCGCGCTGCGCAATTCCATACATGCCACGGCTATGCGCGTCTACGACTTAGCGACACTTCCTGAACCAATTGTCACAGGAAAAGAAATCATGCTGATCTCAGACTACCTGAAATTTTCATTTAATTACGAAACAAGCATCGCTAAGGTCAACGAACTTGTTGACAAACTGCTTGCCAACTATATAGATGGACAGCGGCGACAGGATATGGCGGCGCACCGAATACTGATAACCGGATGTCCGATGGGTAAATCTCTTGAGAAAATTGTAGACGCCATTGAATCTCCAGAATGTGGGGCCATTGTTGTAGGGTTTGAAAACTGCGGCAATCTGAAATGTTCGCACTTTCCAGTCCGCACCGACATTTCCCCCATCGACGCGATTACTGAAAAATATCTCTCGATCCCATGCTCCGTCATGTCGCCTAACTACGGCCGCAAAGAACTACTAAAGCACTACATCGACAAATACAGGGCGAACGGCGTCATTGACGTCATTTTGCAGGCCTGTCACACCTACAATGTCGAATCACACTCAATAAGACAGCTCTTAGCGGAGGAAGGCGTGCCCTATCTGGCGGTCGAAACCGATTATTCTCAAAGCGATACAGGTCAGCTTTCTACAAGATTCGGCGCCTTTTCGGAGATGCTCTAATGGCCTGCATCGGTATAGACATAGGTTCGACCGCGACAAAGGGAGTTTTATGGAATGGTCGGAGCTTTTCCTTTTATATTACGCCGACCGGTTGGACGCCCAATGAAAGCGCGAAAAAGGCCGTGGCGAAAATCCAAAAACGCGGGCGCATCATGCAAAACGACGGCCTTTTTATCACCGCGACGGGCTACGGCAGAAACGTTTTTCAAGCGGATAAACGCGTAACTGAGATAACTTGCCATGCGGCAGGCGCGCATTACCTCCTGCCGGAGGCAACGACAGTGCTTGATATAGGCGGGCAGGACTCAAAAGTGATCTCTCTGGGACCAGACGGCAAAGTAACCGATTTTCTGATGAATGACAAATGCGCTGCCGGCACGGGCCGCTTTCTGCAAAATATGGCTGTGCATCTTGGATACACCCTTTCGGACTTCTGTTGTATCACGGAAAGCGCTGCGGCGCACCCCATAAACAATATGTGCGCCGTCTTTGCTGAATCTGAAGTCATAGGGCTTATATCGCAGGGCGTCTCAAAGGAGGCCATCTGCCTGGGGCTGCTTGACTCAGTAGCTCAGCGCGCCGTCAACCTGCTTTCAAGACTTTCAGAACACGGAGACATTTGCTTCTCTGGAGGTTGCGCGCAAAACGAGCTGCTCAGAAAGCTCATTGAGAAAAAGACTAAACGAAGAGTGGTAACACCAGACCGGGCGCAGTTCGTTGGGGCTATTGGAGCGGCGCTCATTGGAGCCGGGCTCTAAGATGGTCGCCTCTATGGCGAGCGCGCCGTCTTTTAGCAAAAACCAATTACAGCCCGCATAGTACGCCCACATCAAACGAGGCAACTCCGCTATTGTTCCTTGAGCGGAGCTGCCTCGTATTTATTATCTTATCTCTTATTATTCCTTTGCCACACACAACCCACCGCCACTTCGCCTAGAAGCATCAAAGCGACGATAGTTTATTGCGTTATTTTCCGGCGTTTCCGCATTCGCGGGAGCTTCCGATGAGCGTTTCCACCGCGTGCCGCAGGCCGCCAGTTATCGCGCCGAAGCACTGCCCCGCTCCGCGTCTGCTGCCGGGGAAGGCTATGACAAGAGAGGCGCCCAGCGTGACCGCTACCGAACGCGTCAGGAACGAACGCGGCGTGAACCTCAGCGTCTCCATGCGCATCATCTCTCCAAAGCCGGGGACTGTCTTCTCCGCTATTGAAAGGAGCGCCTCGGGCGTGTTGTCGCGCGGCGAAAGGCCAGTTCCGCCTGTGGTCAGGATGAGGTTTATACCGGAGGCCGCCCATTCTTTTACCGTTTCGCATATCGCGTCTTTGTCGTCGGGCACTATTTTTCTCGCCTCTGTTACGCAGCCCTGCGAAAGCGCAAGCGCTTCAAGCTCAGGGCCAGCCGTGTCTATGCGTTCGCCGCGGCTGCCTTTGTCGCTCACAGTAAGCACGGCGCATCTTATTGGACGCCATATCTCAACGGATTCAGAGACGCCGAGAAAGCCCGCCGTGCAGACGGAAAAGCGCCGCGTCTCTTCGTGCCACAAAAGCAGCGTGCCGGCGTCGCCAACAGAAAGAAAATCTCCATCGTGAAGTTTAGCCTCCGGCGAAAGGACTATCGTCATCGAACCCTCGTACAGCTCCCCGTCAAGCGGTTCGCCTGCTACTGCCGCGCAGACCGGCGTTGCCACCTCGTTGATGCAGGTGCTGCCCTCTTTGTTTGTATGAACGTAGCAAAGCGTGTGGTCGCCAATGAGCGACGGCGCCCATAATCTCAATATCCTCATTTATTATATCCTCCCTCGGCGTTCCATTCTCCGCTTTTTCCGCCAGTCTTGCGCAGCAGGCGTATGTCGCGGATCACCATGCCTTTGTCTATTCCCTTGCACATATCGTAGAAGGTGAGCGCGGCCACGGAGACGCCGGTAAGCGCCTCCATCTCGACGCCGGTCACCTCGGAGGCAGTCGCCTCGCAGGTTATTTTCAGCGCGCGTTTTTCGCAGTCCAGCTCACATCTCACCTTTATGTTGTCAAGCCTTATCGTGTGGCAGAGCGGAATAAGCTCCGGCGTCCTTTTGGCTCCCATGATGCCGCCAAGCTCCGCTATGGAAAACGGATCGCCCTTTTTTACCGAGCCCTGCGAGACGGTGTCATAGATCGCGTCAGGCAGGTCGAGCCACCCTTCGGCCCATGCTGTGCGTTTCGTGACGGACTTGCCGCTTACGTCCACCAGCGTGGGACGGCCCTCCGCGTCAAAATGCGTGTATTCGCCCAATCTTTTAACCCCCTATTCCGGACATGTGCAGATTGCCCGTGTTTATGTCGTTCCAGCAGCGCGGCTTTTCGCGCACGCTTTCCAGTATCTTTTCCATGAGCGCCGCGCCGTCGCGCCTTATTATCAGCTCTTTCAGCTCCGTCTCTTTCGGGTTGAAGAGGCAGGTGCGGAGCTTGCCCTCGGCGGAGACGCGAAGCCGGTTGCAGCTTTGGCAGAAATGGTTTGAGACGGCTGTGATGATGCCGATGGTGTCTCCCGTCTTTTCGTTGAAATAATACTGCGCGGGGCCGTCTTCGCATGAGCTGTTGGTATTTTTGACCCATGAGGCGCCGTCCGGCAGCATCGAAAGTATCTCTTCGCCGCTTATGAAGGACTCTTTGTTCCATACTTCTTCCTCAAGCGGCATAAATTCGATGAGCCGCAGCAGCAGCCCCTCGCGGCGCGCAAAGAGGAGCAGGTCGGTTATCTCATGGTCGTTGAAGCCCCTTATGAGGACTGTGTTGAGCTTCATATTGTTTATGCCGGCGCTTTTTGCGGCCCTGATGCCGTCCAGCACCTCGTCAATCGTCCCGATGCGCGTCACGTTTTTAAATTTATCGGCGTCCAGCGTGTCGAGGCTGATATTTATTGAATGGAGCGAGGCCTCCGCGAGTTCGGGGGCGTATCTGCGAAGCAGCGACGCGTTTGTGGTTATCGCGGTCTTTATATTTGGATACGCCTCTTTAAGCTCTTTAAGAAAGGGGACCATTCCCTTTCTCACCAGCGGCTCTCCGCCGGTGAAGCGAAATTTGCCGACGCCGAGCTTCGTAAAGATGCCGCAGAGAAACATGATGTCCTCGTAGCGCAGAATGTCGGAATGGCTGAGGCAGGTGACGCCCTCTTCCGGCATACAGTAGGTGCATCTGAAATTACACCTGTCCGTCACCGATATCCGAACGTAATTGAGGCGCCTGCCGAAATCGTCTTTTAGCTCCCTCTTTGCTTCCGTTAGTTGGGCCATCTGTATCCACCCATTTCGTCAACTTTTTTGCGCCACTCTTCGTCGTTCAGCGCCTCAAGCAGCGCCGCGATGCCGGGGTGGCCGATGAATGCCTCTGGAATGACAAGCTCGTACGGCTCCTCGGCAAGAGGGATGAAGTCAAGGCCAAGCGCGTCGGCCGCGGACTTTATGCCAAGCGTCGCGTCCGCAAGGCCGGTGTATACGCGGTTTGCCGCCTCCATGTGCGTGGTGCATATCTGCGAGTAGCCCTTTATCGCCTCCGGCGCGGTTTTGTTTTCGCGCAGAAGGTGGTCAAAAAGCACCCGCGTGCCCGCCCCCGGCTGTCTGTTTGAAAAAACTATATCCTTTGTGCATAGGTCTTTGAAATTTTCTATTTGCTTCGGGTTCCCGCGCTGGACGATGATGCCCTGAGTTCTGTAGAAGACGAGCACGCGGCGCCACTTTTGCCCCTTTGAAAAACGCTCGATGAAGGAATCGTTGTAGAGGCCGCTCTCTTCGTCAAGAAGATGGGCCGCCGCCACGTGGCATTCTCCGCGCGAGAGCGCGGCCAGGCCGCCCATGCTGCCCACAGCGCGCGAAGCAAGATCCGCTCCGCGCCTGCGTATAGGCGTCACAAGAAGCTGTATAGCCGGGTCGTCCGAGCCTTGAAAGAGCGCGCGGCGTTCTATATCCGGCCTGCGCGTCATCCAGAGTTCTACGTCCGTCCCCTTTTCGCATTCAAGGGCGGAGGCAGGAAGCATCGCGATGCCGTCCGCCTCCGCGAGCGCCCATAGCACGCTCGCGCCCGATGTCAGCGCCCATGAGTAGAGCGTGCCGCCGACAAGGGCCGTCTTCATACGCAGCCATTCTTCAATGCCCTGCCCCGAAGAATGCTGCACAAGCAGCTTCGTATGCCATATATCTTTTGTTCCGAGCGCTTTTTTTATCTGAGAGACAAGCGCCTCCCGTTCTCCAGAAAACTGCAAAAGCAGCGGATATACGAGCGACCACAGCGCGACCGTGGTGGACATCGGAAAGCCGGGCAGACATATAACGGGCTTGCCCTCTATCTCCGCCGCCATCGCCGGACGTCCCGGCTTCATGCGCACGCCTCTGAAAAGAACGCGCCCAAGTTCCGAAAAGACCTCTATCGTGTGGTCGCGCTTGCCCTTTGCAGAGCCTGCGCCCACCATTACGAGGTCATAGTACTCCGCGCCCTTTTTGACGTATTCTTTTAATATCTGGGGATTGTCGGGCAGTATCGGTGCAACGTCCACCTCAAAGCCCCACTCTTTGAACGAGGCCGAGACAAAAAGTGAGTTGCTCTCCGCCACCGTGCCGGACTTCTGATGTTCTTTTGCAAGCCATTCCTCGCGGGATATTATCTCATCCCCCGTAGGGATGAAGAGTGAACGTATCCTTCTTTTTACAGGAACGGCGTCGATGCCGGAGCAGAGAAAAAGAGACACGAGCGCCGGAGTTACGACGTCGCCCTCGCGCGCTATTATCTGACCGGCCATCACATCCTCTCCAAGAGGCCGCACGTTTGCGGAGGGCGTCAGTGGCTTATAAATGACCAGCGTATCATCTTCAAGCGATGAGTCCTCCACCATAAGCACAGAATCGGCCCAGTCCGGCAGCGCAGCTCCAGTGTTCATCCACTGGTATTGTCCACTCGCTGCGCGCGTGGGAGTAGCGGCGGACGCGCCCGCTGTAGCGGCCGACGCAAGCGCGTATCCGTCTACCGCGGAGGCCGCGTAATGCGGAACGTTGCGCCCCGCCGTTATATCGCGCGTAAGCACATGTCCGAGAGCCGCCGTTATCTCCGTCATGCGCTCCGGGTCGAATGCGCCCTTTGCGAATGTCGAAGAAAGTATCTTCCACGCTTCATCTAAAGTTATATGTTCAGGAAAGTTCACTGCCACAGCCATACCTCCGTATCTTCTCCCGCCCTTTTCGTTTCGGCGTCCTCAGCTATACGGATAAGGCCGTCCGCCTTGGAAAGCACCGATATATACCCTGATTTCGCGGAAAGCGGGCGCGCTTTGCCGTCCGGGGTGAGGGCGCAGGGGATGAACTCCTCCGGGCCAGTTCTTGCCGCAACGTCGCAGGCAAGCGGAAGCCGCGTGCGCACGCCGCAGAAAAATGGTTCTTCGCACGCCATTCGCGCAATCAGTGGAAGCAGAAAGACAAAGGCCGCCGTAAGGCACGAAAGCGGATGTCCGGGCAGGCTTACCGCGATTTTGCGCGCGCAGGCGTCTGCTGCGGCAAGCGTAGGCTTGCCCGGCACGATGTTGAGGCCCCGTACAAGCAGCCCTGGGGCGGGCATCGCCTCCAGGAGCTGCGAACAGCGGTCGCGCATCCCGACGGAGGAACCGCCGCTAAGTATAAGAATGTCGCACGAGGCAAGCTCTTTGTGAAAACGCGCCTCAAACTCCGCGCCGTCGTCGCTCACTATTCCGCGGTAATCCGCGTGAAAGCCGTAGGAGGCAAGCAGCGCCTTAAGGTTCCAGCCGTTGACGTCGCGTATGGAGCCGGGCGGTACCTCTTTTGTCTCCGACGGCACTATTTCGTCGCCAGTAGATAGAATAGAAATTTTGGGAGCCATCACGGAAAGTTCTGTGAGGCCCGCGGTGGCGAGCAGCCCTATAGTCTTGAAATCTACGAGGCTGCCTTTCTCAAGCAGCCTCTGCCCCGCCTTTATCTCCTCGCCCTTATGGATGACGTTTTCTCCGGCCTGAACGCCGCGGCGCACCTCTATCCAGCCTCCGGTGCAGTCCGTGTCTTCAAGCATGACTACTGCGTCCGCGCCCTCTGGCAGCAGGCCGCCGGTAGGAATGGAGGCGGCCTCCGATGCTGAAACGGCAAAATCAGGCACGACGCCCATGCGGACCTCGCCGCGTTTATTCAGAAAAAGGGGCGTGCCTTGCGTAGCGCCGTTCGCGTCCGCATGGCGCACCGCGTAACCGTCCCTCAGGCTTCTGCTGTAGGGCGGGTAGTCCTCCGCGCTCGTCACCTCTGCTGCGCAGCGCCTGCCTATCGCGTCGCCAAGCGGCAGGACCGTCTGCCTCACGTTCCACGGAAAAGAGAGCGCAAGCGAAATTTCATCCAGCGCCTCTTTTCTTGAGATGACTTTTTTTACAAATCCGGCCATTGTTTCAACGACCTTTCGTTTTTAATTCTTAAAATTTAACGTTTCACCGCAATGATGTATACGGGAAAACCCGCGGCGGAGAGCCTTGCCGCAGTGACGGCCGCCTCGGTTTTATCCTCCGCGCCCTTCACCCTCACTTTGTAAAACGGCTTGCCGTCGCGCACGTCCTGAACCACATAGGCGGCAAAACCGCCCTCTTTGGCCTGTTTTATCGTAAGTTCCGCGCCGGCCTTTTCGGCAAATCCGCCTATCTGTACGTCCCAGCGCTCTTGTAACTTTGCCGGTTCTTTTATTTGGACGGTATTTTTTGCCGTTGTGCGCGGAATTTTCTGCTGTACGCTTTCTTTTTGCGCCGTTTCTTTTTTAACGGCACTCTTGCTCTCTTCTTTTTTTACGCGCAAAACCTTGACCTCTGTTTTAACGCCGGCGTTTGCTGCGGGCTTTGGCGTCTCTTTTTGCACTCTGTCCTCTTTTTTATCTTTTTTATCATTGTTCTGGGATTTTTGGATGGGCTTTTCCACCGTCGTTGTTGCCGCGGTTCTTTTTTTGGGGGTGACGACTGCGGCGTCAGCCTCGTCGATATCCTCGGCGGGGTGCTCGAAGGAGTGCTGCGGCGCAGGCGCTTCTGCCGTAGTTGCCTCGTTTGTGACGTTCATTGCGATTTCGGAAGGGGCGAAGAAAAACAACTTGACGCTCAGGTACAGCAGCGCAAGCGCCATAATGGCCGCAAGGGGCAGAATCATCCGTCCAAAGGCCGTTATAGGCTTTCTTTCTTTATAGGTTCGTGTCCTGCGGGTAACCAAAAGGGGCCACTTCCTTTCGTCCTGTTTTTAAATCATTCGTCCTCTATGAAAAACGGCTCAGTTCGTCCATCGTCCGCGTTCGTTCCGACTGAGGCAGCGCAAAAACGTCGTTTTCGATATTTTCCGCAAGCGCCGCGCTTTCCGCAAAGCCGTACCACGCGAGATTAAATTCAGTCTCGGCCTCTTTTATCCCTGTCAGCCGAAGCTGCGGCGTCCGTTTGCCGATGGTGCGCATCTCTTTTTTTATTTTCTCATATTTTTGCCGTATTGTCTGTTTTCCTGCGAAAATCTCGCCTTCCCACGGAGTGCCGGGCTTTGGTATGAACGGATTGACGGAGAGCGTCAGGCTTTGTCCCGTTTCAGCTATTGCGCGGCGGCAAAGCTCCGTCATCTTTGTTATATCCTCGTCAGTCTCGCCGGGAAGGCCTATCATGAAATACATTTTCACCTTGTCAATTCCAAGTTCCTTTGCGAGAGACAATTTTTCGATTATAAGGTCGTCTGTGAATTTTTTGCCGCAGGCAAAGCGAAGCTCTTCTCCGCCCGTCTCCGGCGCTACCGTGATGCTTTTTCTGCCGCTTCCTGCAAGCGCCTCTATCATTTTTTTGTTGAGCCTGTCAAGCCGGAGCGAAGCAAAAGAAACTCCGATATTTTTATCAAGAAGATCGTCGATGAGACGCGGCAAAAACGGATAGTCGCCCGCCTCCGGCGTCACTAGGCCGGCCTGGGGCACGTCAAAGCGCCCCGTTATCTCATCAAGCGCGTTTTTGATAAGTTCGTATCCGCGAAAACGCATACGGCCGAAACATCTGGGCAGTGTGCAGTAGCTGCACGAGCGCGCGCAGCCCCTTTGGAGCTCCAGCAAAAGCGATTTGCCGAAGGCCCCGCGAGGCGTCATCCACGCGCTGTGCATCGGATAGGCGCCGTTTAGGTCAAGCGTGCGCGATACGGCAAGGGGGCGCGCGAGGCCTCCGTCCGCGACATCAAGAGGAGGCACAAAGACGTTTGGATTTTCGGCTAGATTCTCCCACAGGCCGCGCCTCGTGCAGGCGCCCCGCTCGTATCTTCGCAGACAATCGGCCACGTGAGGCAGCGCGTCAAGGCCGTCGCCAAGAATGATGAAGTCGCAGACGCCCGATGCGGCAAGCGGGTTTATATAGGTGAGCGCGCCGCCCATGCCGACTACGGGAAAAGCTCCGTTTTCACGCGCCGCTGCCGAAAGCGGCACGCCGCCGTCCGCAAGCCATTTATAAAATACCGGTATGTCGCCCTCGTAGGCTATGCTTGCGGTGATGACGGAAAAGCGCTCCAGCATTGTGTCGAAATCAACGGAACGGTATGGGAAAGGCGCCGCGAAAAAGCGTTCAGCGGCGGCTCCCAGACGCCGAAGCGTCTGAAAAACATAATGGAAGCCGAGATTTGCGGAGCCAATGGAATAATCCGCAGGATAAAAGAGCGCCCAAGGCAAATCTCCTCCCCTGGGCAGCTCCGTTATCCATTCTTCGTCTCTTCTGTAATCCTCCCAGCTCTGCCAGGCCGTTATTTTTGCCGGCCTTTTAGCTGGCCCGCGCCGCTGTTTCAGGATTTCTGCCTCCGTCTGAGGTAGGCTGGGATGTCGTACTGATCCGTAGGCGCGCCGCTTTGTTTGAAAAGGTCTTCGTCTATTCCCGCGGGCTGTGTGATGGGCGTCGTCTTCTGCGGCGCTTCAGCCTGTTTCGTGACGACGCCGTCGGCGTTTTCCTGCGGCTCTTTACGCGTTTCGGCCGCCGCCGATTTGGCTGCGGTGTAGTTATTCAGAGTTTTTACCGCGGCGAGGTCGAGTCCCTGAGTGGTGACGCCGTTTGAGGCGCTTTTTGGGGCTGGCTGTCTGCGCGTCGCCGGGGCTTCCACGAACTCTTCCACCTGCGCTTGGGCGTCGATGTCGTCGTCAAATCCGGTTGCGATTACTGTTATCTGGATGGAATCTTCCATCTCGGGGTCAAAGACGTGGCCCCAGATGATGAAGGCGTCTTCGTCGGCCGCTTCTGTTATTATGCTTATAGCTTCGTTTATCTCATGGATGCCGACGCTCGCGCCTCCCGTGATGTTGAAGAGGATGCCCTTTGCGCCCGTCATCCTGCTGTCCATGAGCGGGCTGTTTATGGCGTTGAAGGCGGCTGTGGCCGCGCGTTTTTCGCCAAAGCCCTCGCCTATGCCCATGATGGCGGTGCCGGCGTTTGACATTATAGTCTTGACGTCCGCGAAGTCCACGTTCACGAGGCCGGGGCGTTTGATGAGGTCGGTGACGCCCTGCACAGCCTGATGCAGCACTCCGTCCGCCATCCTGAACGCGTCGTTGACGGAGGTTTTCTTATCGGAGATGCCCAGCAGCCTGTCGTTTGGTATTATGATGAGCGCGTCCACCTTGTCTTTGAGCTGGAGGACGCCCGCCTCAGCCTGCTTGATCCTCCTGCGCCCCTCGAAGGTGAAGGGGACTGTGACGACGGCCACGACAAGCGCGCCCGCCTCTTTTGCGATGCCGGCTATTACGGGCGCAGCTCCAGTGCCAGTCCCGCCGCCCATGCCCGCGGCTACGAAGATCATGTCTGCGCCGTCGACTACGGCGCGAAGTTCCTCGCGCGACTCCATCGCCGACTTGCAGCCTATCTCGGGGTTTGAGCCGGCGCCCAGGCCCTTCGTCAGCTCTTTGCCCAGTATGATGCGGCAAGGCGCCTCAGAAAGCTCCAGATGCGCTATATCCGTGTTTGCCGCTATAAACTCGACGCCGGATACGCCTCCGCGGATTATATGGTTGAGCGCGTTGTTGCCGGCTCCGCCGACGCCTACTACCTTTATCACTTCCCTCGTCGGGAAGTTCGCTTTATCAAGCTGAAAAATTTCTGACATTGAGCCCATGGTATGCCTCCTGATTCCAGAACTGGCCTCTAAAAGAGGTCGCCAAAGAGTTTTTTAAACGCGTCGACGGGACTGAAGCTTGGGCCGTCCTTCTCCTTGCCGGACATCGGCGTGCCGGAAAGCGGCGGCACGTAGACCGGTGAGGACTTCGGCTGTTCGTTCTTTCCTATCATCGGATTGTCGAGATAGCGGAAGGGGTCGCGTTCGCGCTCCAATATGTATTTGATGATGCCGGCGGCCGAGGCGTATTCCTGCGTGTTGCGGCCGGGAGGCATTCTGTTCGCGTCAAGCGGCATCACCGCCCTTGCCGGAAGGTCCATCATATCTACGACGAAGTCATCTATGCCGTCGGTCTTTGAGACGCCGCCCGTGAGCAAAATGCCGCCGGGCAGAAGGGAAATCTTCGCCGCTTTTATCTCGGGCCGTATCAGCACCTCAGCCAGCTCTTCAAGACGGCATTTGACGATCTCGTACAGATCTTCTTTAGCGATGCTGTAGTCGCGCGTCTTGTGCGTGAAGTCCATCGTCTCGCCCTGTTCAAAGTCATGCTTCAATGAGACGGAGCGCTTTATCTCCTCCGCCTTGTTGAGGGGCAGGCGCAGAACGCTGCCAAGGTCGTTTGTGATATGGTCGCCGCCAACTGGAAGCAGGCCCAGATGTTTTGGGCGTCCGTCCGCAAAGACCGCTATGCCAGTGGTGCCTCCGCCTATATCGATGACGACGGCGCCCGCCAGCGCGTCCTCTGGCGAGAGCACTCCAAGGGCCGCGGCGAGCGGTTTGATGACGAGGCTCGTCACTTCAAGGCCCGCGCGATTGACGCAGTTCAGTACGTTTTGGATTGTGGCAGTGGGGACTATTATCGACTGTAGTTCGATGTCGAGGCGCATAGCGTTCATTCCGAGGGGGTCGTCGATGCCGACGTTTCCGTCAAGCGAATATTCGACTGGAATGGTGTGCAGTATGCTTTGATTGGTCGGCACCACGACGTCAGCCTGCGCCGCGTCTATGACGCGTTCGATGTCAAGGCGCATGACCGAGCGCGGCGTGCGTCCAAGAGAGACCATGCCCTTTGAACGGATGCTCGTCACTTCGCCGCCGCCGAAGGCTACGGTGACTTCGTTCAAATCCTGCCCGACCATGTTCTGCGCGTCGCTTATCGCCTGACGCACCGACCTTACGGCCTGGTCGAGATTTACGATAAGGCCTTTTCTTATTCCGTTTGACGGCGCCTGTCCAACTCCGATGACCTGCGCTTCTTCTCCGTCAAGTTCACGTTCCGCTACCACCACTGTAACCTTACTGGTTCCAAGATCAAGGCCGACGAGCAGATCAGGTTCTCTATTTTGCTGATAAGCCGCTTGCTTTTTAAACAAAGAAAATGCCCCCTCTTCCTAGGGATTATATATCCCTCATATTCTACCCTAAAACTCTGACTTTAGAAATAAATATATTCCGTAACATCCGAATAAAATTTAAAAATATGTATATATATTACATTCATTGTACCGCCTTTTTAGAAAAAGCGCCTACGTTATTGCCGCTGATGTCCGCGCTCTGCGGCTTGACGTTTTTGATAAGTATCTTGCCGTTATAGGTACAGTCTATATAGAGGTCGGGAGGCAGGTTTGCTATGCCGCCGTATAATTTTTTGATGGCAACGGCCGCCTCGTCCCAAAGTTTGGCGTCCTCCGGCAGTATCATCGCGGCTCCGTTCTCATCCCCCGCCGTATAGAATATTATGCGCACGACGGGCGTGCCTTCACGAATGGCCGCCTGGATGAACTTGATGGACCTGTTCCAGCCAAGCTGCTCCGTCTTTGAGTACCAGCTTTTTATGAGAGGCAGCGGCAGGCTGGAGGTAAAGATGTTCCCCGGCGCACCTGCGAGGTTTATTGGCGTTGCGCGTTCTTCAGACCATGACAATATGGGCAGCTTGTCAGCGTTGTGCGCCGCAAGCAGCGTATTTGCCGCAAGCGAAGAGGGCCAGACCTTTCCGTTCTCCGCAAGGTACCAGAATTTCCCCGCCCAAAAAATCTTATAAAGCGGAGAAAGAGGCGCGACGGTCAGGCTGAATTTCCCCCAGCCGCAGATCTCGGGCGCTACCGTCACCGGATAATAGGCCTCTATGAGGCCCTTATATTCGTTTTTCGCAAACCAGAAGGAGGGCCAGAATGCCTCCTGCGCCGGCGAAAGCGTCCCCCACACCGCATACTGCGGCAGGATGTGCGCCGGCGTCACCTGTATGTCGCTTATGCGCATCACAGAAAAACGTCCCTCTGCCGCCGCCATGAAGCCAAGCGCGGCTGCCGCCAAAACGAGCAGAAATTTTTTCAGTCTTCTATAGCGCCGGAAACTCGCCAATGATCTTAATTTCATATTCAAGCCTTATTCCATATCTGTCATAGACGCGCGCGCGGCACAGCTCGGCCAGTTTGAAGATGTCGTCCGCCTTCGCTCCGCCGCGGTTTTCTATAAAATTCGCGTGGCTGGGGCAGACGCGCGCCTCGCCTACGAAAAGTTCCTTGCACCCGCACGAGTCAAGCAGCGCGCCCGCGGCGTTTCCCGCGGGATTTTTAAAGACGCAGCCCGCGGTCATAGCCCCTATCGGCTGACCTTTTTTAAGTTTTGCAAAATGTCTTATATTCTTGATAATATTTTGTTTATCCTCAAGAGGAAAACGAAAAGTCGCGCCGGTTATAAAAAGCGGAGGGCGTTTCCACGGAGAATTTCTGTAGCGCCACTCAAGTTCGCCGCGCTCCCATTTCCGAACCTCTCCGTCCTCCGTGACCGCCGTTATGCTTTCTACGGAGGGCGCGAAGCTGCGGCCGTCAGCTCCAGCGTTGCCAAAGAGCGCGCCGCCCACCGTGCCCGGGATGCCGGTAAGAAATTCCGTGCCGCCCCAGCCGTTTGCAAACGACAAGGCTAGCAGCGCCTTTACGGAAAAACCGGCGCCTGTCTGCACGTATACGCAGCCGTCCCCCGCCTCCGCCGTTACGTCGGCAAGATTTGAGGAAGAAAGCACTCCAGCCTCTATCTGCCCCTCCTGCACAAGCACGTTGGAACCGCCGCCAAGGACGAACAGCTGCGTTCCGTCATTTGCGGAGGAACGTATGAGCCCAGCCGCCTCGTCCGCGGACGCGGGCGCGGCGAACCAGAGGCAGCGGCCGCCGCAGCCCCAGCTGTTAAGCTCCCTCAATGGATAATCGCGGATGCGAAGCGTTTGTGACATTTATTTTTGCATCTCTGTCAGCTTGTCGACTATTTTATTTCCAAGCGTTCCGATGGAGCCGGCGCCCACCGTCAGTATTATGTCTCCAGAACGCGCCGCCTGACAGACAGAGGTGATGAGGTCGTCAAAATTTCCAGACAGCTCGTAGTGCGAGCGCATGTCGTCCGAAGCGGCGTCAAAGATGAGCTTTGAGGAGACTCCCTCTATAGGCCTTTCGTCTGAGCCATATATGGGCAGTATAAACGCTCTGTCCGCAAGGGAAAGTGCGTCCGCAAACTCTTTATAGAGTGCGGCTGTGCGGCTGAAGCGATGCGGCTGGAAGATAGCCACAACGCGCCGCTCGGGGAATATTTTGCGGACCGTGCTAAGCGTAGCCGATATTTCATTTGGGTGATGTCCGTAATCGTCGTAGATGAGGATGCCGTTCACCTCTCCGCACTTTTGAAGACGGCGCTTCGCTCCGATGAAGAGTTTAAGCCCCTCGCGGATATCGTCGTCGCCTATCCCCATTTCTACAGCCGCCGCGTAAGCGGCAAGCGAGTTCAGCACGTTATGTTCGCCGGAAACTTTGAGTTCGACTATGCCCCTGTCCTCTCCGTTGCAGAAGAGCCTGTAGGAGACGCCGCCTCCGGCAAAGTGCGTCACCTCGGCGGCGCCCCAGTTCCATCCGCGCCCCCAGCCGTAGGTGATTATGTTCTTTGAGACGCTGTACTCTTCGCAGAGGCGGCGCACTCCGCCGTCCTCCATGCACATGATCGTCTTGCCGCCGGTCTTTGAGTGCGAAAGAAACTCCGCAAAGGCGTCCGTAACGGCCTTAAAGGTCATGTAGTGGTCTCTGTGGTCCCAGTCGATATTCGTTATGACGGAGATCTCCGGGTGGAAGTAGACGAACGAGCGGTCGCTCTCGTCAAGCTCCGCCACCATAAAGTCGCTCTTGCCGAGCTTTGCGTTAGTGCCTATCTGAAGCAGTTCTCCGCCGATGGCCACGGTCGGGTCAGTTCCCGCGTGTTCCGCAATGAGCGAGATCATCGACGACGTGGTCGTCTTTCCGTGCGTGCCGGCCACTCCAACTCCGCGCCTTACGTTGAATATCTGGCTTAAGACCTCGGCCCTGCGTGAGACCTGTATCCCCTGCTGCCACGCCTTGAGTATCTCCGGGTGGTCGTTCGGGATGGCGCTTGAATATACCAGAATGTTCGGCATGAACTCGTCGATATGCCGCGCGTCGTGTCCAATGATCACAGGGATGTTGCGTTCTTCCATGTGCTTCATGTAGGCGGTTTTGATAGAGTCGCATCCAGAGACCTTCGCGCCTATCTGGTCAAGAAGTATGGCAAGACCGCTCATGCCAGCTCCGCCTACACCCATCAAGTGTATGCTCTTATTTTTCAAACCGCTGTCCCTGTTTTCCATCTTCATCAGGCTCCCTTATCTATCCCGCAGGAAAAAGCGCGCTCCATAAATTTTCACAGATGACCTTTTCCTGTCCTTTGAGGCATCCGCCCCCGTTTTTGTTTTCTCTTATTTTATTAAGTTCCTTCAAGGCGGAGGCAAGCGCAGAGGCGTCCTCTTCCTCGTTAAAAAGCACTCCTATATTTTCGCTGACGAATGCAAGCGCATTGTGGTACTGGTGATTGTCGGCGGCGCCCCTCCACGGTATGACGAGCGCCGGAATGCCTAGCACTCCCGCCTCCGTCAAAGTGGAGCCTCCGCCGCGAAGCACCAGCATGTCCGCCGCGGAATAAAGCGGCGACGCGTCCCATACTTTAGGCAGGAGCCAGACGTTACGCTCCGCCTTACGCACCGTATCTGAGACCGCGGGCAGTATAAAGCCCCAATCCGCAAAGGCGGCGTTGCGGGCCGTCTCGCATATTTTATCCTTTATAGACTGGCTGCCCAAAGAGCCGGTGAAGACGACCACCTTCGGGCCGGAGGGCATCTCCTCCGCAATCTCCAGCGCCTTCCACGCGGAGGCCTGCTGCGTGCGCGCGAACTGACGCACCGGCACTCCGGTGCGTAGGACGCGCGCCTCTGAAAGCGGCGGGCATTCACCCCAGCCGCAGTAAATATCGACGCCAAGCTTCGCGGCGACCCGAGTCACCTTGCCAGCCCTTGCGTTCTGCTCATGCATAGCGCAGCGGACGCCGGCGCGTTTGCAGGCAAGCATCATCGGAAATGAGAGATAACCTCCGAAAAGCAGCGCCGCCTCCGGCTTGAATCGCGAAAACGCGTCGCGCGCAAAACGGTATGACGAATAGAGCGAACAAAGACGGCCGAGCCTCTGTGTGACGTTTCTGCCAGAAAGCGGCGAACCGTCTATAGGCAGCACAAGCGGCTCTTCGCCTGCCGCGGCGTATATCTCACGCTCTAAAGGCCTGCTGCCGCAGACGTAGCGCACGCGGCATTCAGGGTGGCGGGATTTTATCCAGCGGCCGAACGAGATAGCGGGCCAGATGTGGCCGCCAGTGCCGCCCGCCGCAAGCAATAAATTTTTAGCGGCCGTATTTGCGTCATTCATCGAAAGTATCCTCAAGAACGCTGTCTTTTTCAAGCCGCAGCATAAGCCCAACGCGCGACCACATAGTCACAAGCGACGTGCCTCCGTAGCTTATAAAGGGCAGCGGCATGCCGGTCAGCGGTATCATCTTCGTGACGCCCGCGACGTTGATGACGAGCGGCAGCAGCACCGTAAGCGAGATGCCCCATATAAGCGAGGCGCGAAACGGGTCCTGCGTGCGGAAATAGCTTGCGCGGGTCTGGAGCAGCCAGAAGCCGAACAGCAAAATGATGCAGAGCGTGCCTATAAGCCCCAGCTCCTCGCCGACGGCGGCGTAAATGAAGTCCGTATAGGCTGCGGGCAGATAGTTCAGTTTTTGAAAGCCGTGCCCCAGGCCCGAGCCCCACACTCCGCCGTTTGAAAAGGCGATAAGCCCCTGTATAGCCTGAAAGCCCTTATCCAGCGGGTCCTGCCACGGGTCGAGAAAGGCGGCGACGCGCCTCATGCGGTAAGGCTCTATCAATATGAGCAGTGGGAAAACGACGCCTCCAAGGACGCCCCCCGCAATCAGCGGATAGCGCCAGCCGATGCGTTCGACGTACATTCCCATCGACACGGTGAAGACAAGTATCGTAGTGCCGAGGTCTGGCTGGGCAAGCAGCGGCAGCACGGCGAGAGTTATAATAACAATAGTTTTTACAAAGCTTTTCAAAGGATCGCGGTCGCCATCGCGGGCGAAAAGTTTCGCTAGATGCAGCGCAACGGCAAGGCAAAGCAACTCTCCCGGCTGCAAAGAGACGCCGAGCCCCGGGAGCTTTATCCAGCGCCGCGCGCCTCCTATCGCCTCTCCTATGCCTGGCACAAGCGGCAGCCACGCCAGCACCCACATCAAAATGAGCAGCGGGGCGGAAAAACGGTACCAGATGCGCACAGGTATGGAATATATGACGCACATGCCGCACATCGCAATAAAGAGCCACTGAGTCTGCTTTATGCCCATCTGAAAAGGCGT
This sequence comes from Cloacibacillus sp., assembly GCA_036655895.1. Classification (NCBI taxonomy): domain Bacteria; kingdom Thermotogati; phylum Synergistota; class Synergistia; order Synergistales; family Synergistaceae; genus Cloacibacillus; species Cloacibacillus sp. Next base: position 36,884 of record JAVVPF010000016.1, read on the forward strand.
GCCCGTATATAGGAACGAGGTCGGACTGGTGGTGGAGGTTATCATCAAAATGCCGATGCCGCTTAAAATGAGCGGTATCGCCCATATAAACGGATTGGCTTTATATCTGCTTCCCTCCTGCCCCAGCGGATTTATTTCCATATATTATTCTCCGGCTGCGGCAAGTTCTTTCACTATAGCACAGAAATGATCGCCGCGCGCGTTGTAGCTGGGGTACATATCCCAACTGGTGCAGGCCGGCGAAAGCAACACCGTATCGCCGGGAACGGCCGCGTCAAAGGCGGCTTTTACCGCCTCTTCCATATCATTTACCAGCCTGTAGTTTACAACGCCCGCCGCGGCTAGCGCCTCCGCCATTTTTTGCTTTTCGGAGCCAAGAAGCACCGCCGCGTGAGTATATTCTTTTACTGCTGCGGCAAGCGGAGCGTAGTCCTCGCCCTTGCCCTGACCGCCCAGAATGATCACCTTGTCGCCGGCAAGAGAGGTCATTGCGGCGATAGTGGCCGCCACGTTCGTGCCCTTTGAGTCGTCCACAAAGGAGACGCCGCCCGTCTTGCCCGCGAACGCGCATCTGTGCTTCGGCGGCACGTATGAGGCGAGCAGTTCGCCCGTCACCTCAGGCGTGTTGAAGAGAGCAAGCGCCGCAAGCGCCATCCCTGCGTTCTCGAGGTTGTGTTTTCCAAGCAGCTTCACGTCGTCAAAGAGAAAAAGCTTCTGCTTCATGCGGCAGCCGCCGCCGTTTATCCAAGCCGCGTGAACGCCGTCGTCAAGATAGACGCCCTGCTTGTGCGGGTCGCTTTCGCCCCACGCAAGCGGGAAACGTTCGACGCCGGCCTTTATGTCAAGCGCCTCTTCGTCGCGCTCCTGATAGATGGCAGCTCCCCCCGGCGCAAGGCATGATATGAGCTTTGCTTTCGCCGCTATGTAATTTTCATAAGAGCCGTGCCAGTCTATATGGTCTGGGGCGAGGTTGGTGACGACGGCCAGGTCGCACATAAAATCCTTCGCCCAGTAAAGCTGGAAGCTCGAAAGTTCGAGCACGATAAAGTCAAAATCTTTTCCGGCGGCAAGCGCCACAGCGTTGCCGATGTTCCCTCCGGTCATTACGGAATAACCAAGTTTTTCAAGCAGATAGCCTATCATCGAGGTAGTCGTCGTCTTGCCGTTGCTTCCGGTGACGCCTATCACTATGCCCGAAAGATACGGGTTTACAAAATCCAGCTCGCCTGTGACTGGCACGTTGTTTTTGCCGGCGGCGGCTAGGACCGGTATCTTAGGCGATATGCCGGAGCTTACCACTATCTGGTCAGCGCAGAGCGCGCGGTCGGTGTTGCCGCCCTCTTCCCAGTTTATCCCGGAGGCGGCGAAAGCGGCCTTCGTCTCTTCTTTTATCTCTTTTGCGTCGGAGACAAATACATCCGCGCCAAGCGAGGCCGCAAGTTCGGCAAGGGCTCTGCCGCTCACTCCGGCGCCTATCACGGATATGCGTTTGCCTGTCAAAACTTTATCTTCTGTCACTACAACCAACGACCTTCCGAATAGAACGTTCTAATAAAAAATCAAGATATAATCATACCTCAAAAGTCTCTAAGCGTAAAATAAAAGAGGCACGACATGAGCAGGCAGATGCCCAGGATGTGGATTATCCAAAAACGCGTCACGATCTCCGTCTCTTTCCAGCCGGACATTTCAAAATGATGGTGTATCGGGCTCATTTTGAAGACCTTCCTGTGGAAGCGGCGAATGGCTATTATTTGGACGGCCACGGAAAATATCTCAACTCCAAAGAAAAATCCCAGCGGTATGACGAAGACAAAGACGCCGGAATTTATACATATCGAAAGCAGCAGCCCCGCAAAAAAATGCGCGCCGACATCTCCCATAAAAACGGAGGCCGGGTTTGCGTTGTGCCACAAAAAGGCTAGGCAGACGCCGCACGAGGCGGAAATGACAAGCATCATAAGCGGCCCGCATTCTATAAACGAAAGCGCCGCTATGAGCGAAATCAGAGTGCAGCCCGCGGCAAGCCCGTCAAGGCCGTCGGTCACGTTGACCGCGTTTTGCAGGCCGACGCCGACGAAGACGACGCAGAGGATATATAATATTCTGGGCAGTTCAAAGCCTGGCACTATCATATATGGAGGCACGGAAACCCAGACGGCCCACGGAACAGTGACCAAAATTTGCAGCCCCAGCTTTTGAAGGCTGGTAAGGCCGTCGCTTGAACGCCTCGTATGTTTGAGCCAGTCGTCGATGAAGCCCACCGCCGCGGCGAGCACGGGATAGGAGATTATCCTGCCGGCCGCCTCCCATGAAAAATCAGGAGCGAACGTCATAAAAAGAGGCAGACAGAGAAGAATGACGGGAATAAAGACGATGCCGCCCATCGTGGGCGTACCCATCTTCGTCTTTTCGTGCCAGCAGGGGCCGTAAAGCTTCGTCACCTGCTCTATCTTCATCTTGTGCATGACGGCTATCCAGTATTTCTGTAAGACAAGTTCGCAGACAAAGGCGAACATGAGAAGCAGAGTAAATTCTATAAGCATCTTACGCCTCCGTTAAAGCCCCGACCACTTTTTTCAGGCCATAGGAATTGGAGCCTTTGACAAGTATGACGCGGCGGGAGAGGTCTGTGTAGTCGATGGCGCCTATGATGTCTTCCAGCGAAAGGTAGACTGCGGCGCTCTTGCCGACAGGCGCTCCGCACTCCGCCCACTCCCGGCCAAGCAGCATCACGGCGTCAAAATCCGACACTTCGGAAATGATTTTAGCGTGCCACTCGGCGGTGCTTTCGCCAAGCTCCCTCATGCCGCCAAGAATAGCGCATTTTTTTACGCCGAGCTTTTCCGCCGCGGAGCGCGCGTTCTTTATGGCGGCCGACATAGAGGCCGGATTTGCGTTATAGGCCTCGTCTATCACCCAGCCCTGCGCGCCGCACCTGCGGCAGAGGCCGCGTCCCGATATCGGCGGCATCGCGGCGAAGGCCTGCGCCGTCTCTTTTTTGGAAACTCCGGAAAGCTCCGCCGCGCAGCAGGCATAGGCCATGTTATAGGCGTGCTGGATGCCAAAGAGCGTGCTTTCCAGTGTAAAGCGCTCTCCTTTTTCCTCATAGAGCGCCGTCGTGCGCGGGCCGCCCTCGTCCAGCGTGATATAGCTGTCGATTATCCTGATGTCGCTTCCCTCGTCGTAACCTATGGAATATTTTGTAATGTTATTATAATTATATGACATATACTCGCGAATCAGCGGATTGTCGTTGTTGAAGATGATTTTTTCAAGCGCCGGGCTTTTGCATATCTCCATTTTGGCGCGCAGAACGCCATGGATGTCACCAAAGCCTTCAAGATGCGCGGGAACGACCTCCGTAATTATCACGGTCTGCGGCTGAAAATGCTCCACAAGCTCCGATATCTCCCCAAAATGGTTGGTGCCGAGTTCTAGCACAAGCTCCTGAGTATCCTCCGGCATCGCAAGCACGGTCAGGCTGCATCCGATGAGCGTGTTGAAGCTGCGTATCGCGCTGTGCAGGCGCAGACGCTTTTTCATAGCCGCCGCCGTCAGCTCGCGCGTCGTCGTCTTTCCAACGCTGCCTGTTATAGCCGTCACATGCGGCGCTACGCCTCTTAAATATTCTTCCGCTATTTTCGACAAAGCCCGCACAGTATCCTCCGCCGCGATGAAGGTGATGCCGGCGTATTCTGGACGGCGCAGTTCAAGGCGCTCCATCTCGGAGGCGTTGACGAGCAGCAGCTTCGCGCCGTTGTTCACCGCCTGCTGTAAAAATAGATGGCCGTCCGTCACGTCGCCCTTTATGGCGACGAAGGCGTCTCCGTGCGAAACCTCACGGCTGTCGCTCTTCCACCCACGGCATATTTTTATATCAGGGCCGCAGAGGCTCCCGCCGCACGCGGATGCGGCGGCGGAGGCAGTAAAGGGGGTCACCTTGCCGTCCTCTTTCCATGCGCGGCAAGCCAGTCCTCCATTATTTCTTTATCTACAAGAGGGATAGGCCCATCCTTCAAGATCTGGTGCGTCTCGGGGCCGCGCCCCGCTATCACAAGCATGTCGCCCTCGCCTATCTGCTCCAGCCCGTAATAGATGGCCGCGCGGCGATCCTCTATCATCACATAGGGCGTGTCGTGCTCTTTTACGCCAGGCTCTATGGCCTTCATGATCGCGGTCGGGTCTTCGCTTCTTGGGTTGTCGGAGGTGACCACCACATAGTCGCCAAGGCGCGACGCTATCTCGCCCATAACGGGACGCTTCGTCGTGTCTCTGTCGCCGCCCGCTCCAAACAGCACATAGAGCTTCTTTTTACAGATGGGGCGCACCGCCGTCAGCACCTTTTCAAGCCCGTCGGAGCTGTGCGCAAAGTCGATGACGCATACGCCTGAACCCTCTATCGCATAGCGTTCAAGCCGTCCTGGCACCTGCCGCATATTTTCAAGCGCTTCAAGCGCGGTCTGCGACGAGACGCCTAGAGACCACGCAAGCGAGAGCGCCTGCAGCGCGTTCGAGACATTGTAGGCGCCGAGCACCGGCAGAGTGACCTTCTGTGTTTTCGGCAAGTCCGGCGTTTTGACCTCAAGGTCGAGGCCGCCGACGCTTATATTTTTGATAGAGGCCCAGAAATCTGCGCTTTCGTTCACCATGCTGTAGGTAATGGCGCGCGCGCCCAATGCGTCGCGCAGCCGCTGGCCGTATGCGTCGTCGATGTTGACGCAGGCCTTCCAGTTGTTTCTCATATATTTGTCAAAGAGCGCCTTTTTAGCGAGGAAATAATTTTCCATAGTCTTATGGTAGTCGAGATGATCCAGAGTGAGGTTCGTAAAGCCGGCCCTGTCGAAGCTTATGCCGTTTATGCGCCCCTGGTCTATGGCGTGGGACGACGCCTCCATGACGCAGGCCTTGCAGCCGTTTTCCGTCATTCTGGCAAGTATATTCTGAACGTCGCTGCCCTCTGGCGTCGTGTGCTCCGCCTCTTCCTGCGTTTTCCCGTCGTCGTAGATGATGGTGCCCATAAGCCCCGTCTTTATGCCGGCGTGGTTCAGTATGCTCTGCGTCATAAAGGTGGAGGTCGTCTTTCCGTTCGTGCCGGTAAGCGCTATCATCGTCAATTTTTTCGCAGGCTCGTCGTGGACGAGCGAGCATATATACCCCATAGCCGCGCGAACGTCGTCCGTTATAAGCTGCGGAACGGGGCAGTCTGTCTCTCTTTCGCATAAAACGGCGGAAGTTCCTTTTGCGACAGCGCCCGCGATAAAGTCGTGTGCGTCGACATGTCCGCCCTTGGTGGCCGCGAACATCATGCCCGGGGCAGCTTTTCTGCTGTCGCACACCACGCCCTCCACATTTATAGCCTCAAGGACGCAACCTTCCGGAAGATGGAGTCTAACCTTTATAGGCAGTTTTTCGGCCGCCTGAGCCACTTTGTTCAACAACATAACATATACCCCCCTCTTATATTTTCCCAGGATTTATCTGAACGATATCTTCCACTATAGACTTAAATACCGGAGCGGCTATCTGCCCTCCGTAATATCTGGCGCCCTTTGGTTCGCCTATGGATATCAGCATCACATACTGCGGTCTGTCCGCGGGCCAGAAACCGACGAACGAGGCCACGTACTGCCCCTTTTGATACTCGCCGGACTGAGCCACCTGCGCCGTTCCGGTCTTTCCGGCAACGGCCACCTTAGTGGATTTAGCCAGCTTTCCGCCGCCCTCCGCGACGACCATCTTCATAGCCTGCCTCACAAAATCGGAGGTCTTTTGAGAGATCACCTGATAGCGCGCGCGCTTCGTTCCTCTATGGATCATCTTCCCGGCGCTGTCCCTTACCTCTTCCACAATATACGGCTTAAGCAGCGTGCCTCCGTTTGCGATAGAGGCGATGGCCATCACCTCCTGAAGAGGCGTAACAGCAATGCCCTGTCCGATAAATATGTTGGCGGGCACAGTGCCTAGCCATTCTTCCGGCTGCTTGATAAGCCCGGCCTCTTCGCCGGCTATTTCGACCTCGGTCTTGTCGCCGAAGCCAAACTGTTTAAGCATACCATAGGCCTGATACCTTGGCACCCCCATAGACATTTTGGACATCCCGATATTGCAGGAATTCATAAGAACGTGAGTGAGGTCCTGAACGCCGTGCGCCTTTCTGTGCACTTCACTCATCGTCTTGTCAAAGAGTATCATCGAACCGCCGCACTGAAACGTACTGTTCGCACTAACTGCGCCCGTCTCCATCGCTATCGCCATCGTTATCGGCTTAAAAACGGAGCCGGGCTCAAAGACGCGGCCAACAGCGTTGTTGCGCACGGCGTCGGTGTGGATGAGATTTTTTCTGTTGTTGGGGTTCAGCGTCGGGTAGCTTGCAAGTGCGATTATCTGCCCTGTGTGCGGGTCGACGCAGACGCCGGCGGCCCATCCCGCCTCGGAGGCCTTTGCCCCTTCACTCAGACGCCATTCAAGTATCTGTTGGATGCGCGAATCAATGGTCAGCTTTATTGAACCGGCCGTATCCTTCACAACTCCAGATTTTCCGCTCATGATGTCAAGCGCGTTCCCCTTGGAATCCCTCGTCATGAACCTCGAACGCGGCGGCGAATATAAAATATGATTCCAGGCAAGCTCTACGCCCGCCTGGCCGTACTGGTCTATGTCGCAAAAGCCGAGGACGTGGAACGCCAGCGACTCGTGCGGATATATCCTTCTTTTTTCCGTCTGGGTATAGAGGCCGGGAACCTTCTGCTTTGCGAGCGTGTTCGCCTTGTCCACCGGGATGTTGCGCGCCACCCAGTAAAAACGTCCGGGCCGTTCCTGCGCGAATTTAGAGCCTACTGCCTTCCCGAAAAAGGGCGACAGAACTTTATCAGAGCTTGCGGGGTCCCAGAATTTAGGGTCGATGAAAAAACTTGTAGTCGGAACGGATATTGCAAGCGGGATGCCGTTTCTGTCCTCTATCCTGCCGCGCGACGGGCTCACCGCCACATTCGCCCAATACTGTTTTTGTGACTGTAAGACAATTCGCCGGTCAGGCCAAAGCTGGATCTTGGCTGTTCCGGCGGCTAAGACAAACAATGTCAGGAAAGCTGCGAACCATACTGCTTTAGAATGGCGGGGGCCTCTCTCCTGCTCTTTCCTAATTTTTGGCATGTGCCTTCTTTACGAAGGGGTTCAGATTCTCAAAAAGGCCTCCATCCTGAATCTCTTCTTTTTCACTGACTTGAGCTACACGCACCTCGCTGGGATCTATCCTTACGACCTTTACATTTTCCGCGTTGACCATTCCAAGATTCGTGCGGGCGTAGTTATAGACCCTCGCCGGAGACAAAAGCTGAGAATATCTGCGTGAAAGCTCGAGATTCTCCTCCTTGCAGGCCTCAATGCGTCCCGTAGTCTCGGATATGCGGTTTTCAAGATAAAGTCCGTAGAGCCTGAGCGATCCAAGCGCCGCCGCGCAAAAAAAGACGCAAAGAAAACTAAGCAACAAAAGCGACGACTGTCTTGTTTCATCTTCATGTTTAAATTCGGTATTACGCATCTTCACTGTCCTCCTCTGAGCCATCCGTCTCATACTCTGTATCTTCTTCGTACTTCTGAAAAATCCTCATCTTAGCGCTGCGAGACTTATAATTCGCCTCTATCTCCTCTTCGCATGGCACGAGCGCCTTCCTTGGCGCCGGCTCCCCCGCTTCCTCATCCTTCCACTTGCGGAAACGCAGCTTGACCATTCTGTCCTCAAGCGAATGATAGGAGATGACGATCATCTTGCCGCCCGGCTTCAGCACTTCCAGCGCACCGTCAAGCGCCTCGTTAAGAGCGTTTATCTCATCATTGACGGCTATGCGCAGCGCCTGAAAGACCTTGCGGGCAGGATGTCCGCCCATCTTTCGCTGCACCGGCGCGGGCAGGATGCGGCGGATAAGCTCCACAAGCTCCGTCGTCGTATGCAGTTCGCCCCCGTGCTCACGGCTGCGGACGATGCCCCTTGCTATCTCATAGGCGTAGCGCTCCTCGCCGTAATTGCGAAAAATCTCCGTAAGTTCCTTGATGTCGGCGTTCTGAAGGATCTCTTCGGCTCTTCTGTGATGCTCCGTAGAATCCTCGGAGTCCATCCTCATATCGAGCGGCCCGTCATTCTGAAATGAAAAGCCGCGTTCCGGCTCCGTTATCTGCAAGTTTGAAACACCGAGGTCAAAGAGGATCACATCGGCGCCGTCAAAATCGTCTCTTTCGCGAAGCTCCGATATCGTGCGGAAATTCTGCGCCACGATCTCAAAGCGTCCCTCAAACGGAGCAAGCCGCTCTCCCGCTATTTCACGCGCCTCCGCGTCCTGGTCGAAGCCAAAAAGACGGGCGCTTGCGCATTTTTCAAGTATCTTGATGCTGTGGCCGGCAAGCCCTAAAGTGGCGTCGACGACGCACAAGACCTTTTCAGGTTCGTCAATGGCCTCAAGCACCTCGTTCAGCATCACCGACAGATGTTCTTTCATATTTCGTCCAGCTCTTCCGCCATATCAGAGAAATCCGCCAGCACTTCGCCGCGGTGTTCCTCCCACTTCTGCGTGTCCCACAACTCCATGTGGTCTTCCGCGCCTATCAGAGTAACGTCGCTCTCCGTGCCCGCGTAATCGCGCAGCACCTGAGGGATAAGGATACGTCCCGCGCCGTCTATCTCCTGCTCCGTCGCCATCGACAGAAGCACGCGCCTGAAATCACGCGTCTTTTTTTTGAACGTTGAGAGTTCCTTTAATTTATTTATAAGTTCTTCCCAGCGGGGAAGAGGATACAAAGCGATGCAGCGGTCTATGCCGATAGTTGCCACAACCGATGAGCCAAGCTCGCCCCTGAACTTCGCGGGGAGAACCGTGCGGCCTTTTCCATCAAGTTTATGGTTATAACTACCCACCAGCATACCAAATACACCCACTTTCTGACACTTTACCCCACTACGTCACACATTACCCTCACAAGAGGCAATACGCAACAGCTTCGTTTTACAAAGTCATAAATTTTATTGAGCCTCTAGGCCTATTATATTTACAAACCCACACTGCGCGCGGCTTTTGGGTACTTTAGAGGCGCATTTACGCAGAGTATTGCCTCAGTGTATGCATACAAGTTTTTTTAAGATTCTTTATTTAAATAGGTAGAAATACATATCACTTATCAAACATTAAGAATGAGATATGACAAAGCCCCCCGCGGCAAAAAACACCTCATAAACGGCCCTATGCTGACAGCAATAAGCCACGGCGTACGCCGTGGCTTATTGCTGTCACATTTAACTTAAATCATTAACTTAGGATTTATAACAGAACGTTAGCACTAAGCCTTAAACCGCAAGTCAGCCGCAACGTTACGTTGCGGCTGACTTGCGGTCGGAGCACTCAGTAAGCCGGGTTTTGTAAGGAGCTTGCGCTCCCTCCGGTCATTTATCTAACCCTGCCTTTGCAGACAGGAATGAGCGGTCGTACCCGGAAGTCGGCGGGCCGCCTCATCCTTCCCTATTCGACCTTGCTCCGGATGGGGTTTGCCAGGCACGCGGGTTCCCCTCGCGTCCGGTGGGCTCTTACCCCGCCTTTTCACCCTTGCCGCGCACGCGCGGCGGTTTGCTTTTCTGCGGCACTTTCCCTGGGTTCGCACCCGCAGGAATTTCTCCTGCATCCTGCCCTTTGGAGCCCGGACTTTCCTCTCGCGTTTAACGCCAGCGACCGGATCGAGTACTCCGAACGGACATTATAACACAGCTTAAAATAAAAAGGCAGTGCGTCCATTTGCGGGAACGCGCTGCCTTTGTCATTGTTTCGTCTTTTGCCTTTAGTGGTTTCTGACTATTTCCTTTATGACCATGAGCCTGCTGAGCGTGGAACGTTCCATTTCGTCCAGCTTCATCGTGATCGAACGTATGGCCTCCGTGAACGAAGGTATCATGACGTGTTCGAGCGCGTTGACGCGGCGGCGGGTGCGTTCTATTTCAAGGGCCATAGCGCGTATCGCCTTTTCGGCGGCGGCCAGACGAACCAGCTTCGGCATGACTTTGAGAAATTTCTCAAGCGCTACGTCGAGGCTTCCGGGAGAGGTAGCGAGTCCGTAGTTGAGCTCCGCGTGAAGCTCGGGAAGCTCGTACTTCGGCACTCTTACGCTCATTACGTTTTTGTGCTCCACCTCTACTCTTAGGTCTCCGCCTGATGCCATGAGCGTTTGCTCAAGCATCTGCGGAAGCGTCTGCGCCCGCGCCATAAGGAATCCGCCATAGCAGTCGCCAAGCTCCCGCTCCACCTCGCGGCGGAGGTCGTAGACGGAACGCGCGCGTTCGAGAAATTCTTTTACAAGCGCGTCCTGCTTGTCCTTCAGAAGTTTATGGCCCCTCTTCGCGGTGACAAGCTGTCTTTTGAGCTTCGAGAGCTCCATTCTGTTGGGGTTGACATTAAGCGCCTTTGCCATCAGAGGTCACCCCTTCCTACGGCCGTGCCAGCTGTTCGAGATCCTCTTTTGCCGCCTCTAGCGGTTTCAGGTACTTCTCTATGTACTCGTCTCTTACGCGCTTTAGTTCGCGGACGGGAACGATCGTGAGAAGCTCCCATCCAAGAAGAAGAGTATCTTCGATGGTGCGGTTTTCGTATTCGCCCTGACGGACATAGCGGTCTTCAAACTGATCCGCGAACTTTGCGAAGGCCTTGTCTTCATCTGAGAGCGCGCCTTCGCCGAGAATGACGGAGAGCTCTTTGGCCTCTTTACCGCGCGAGTAGGCGGCGAAGAGCTGGTTCATGAGGTCCGCGTGATCTTCGCGCGTCTTGCCTTTGCCGATACCCTTGTCTTTGAGCCTTGAGAGCGACGGCATGACGTCGACCGGCGGGTAGATGCCCTTGCGGTGCAGCGCGCGCGAAAGGATTATCTGTCCCTCCGTTATATATCCGGTAAGGTCGGGGATAGGGTGGGTCTTGTCGTCTTCGGGCATCGTCAGTATCGGTATCTGGGTGATCGAGCCTTTTTTGCCGCGAAGGCGTCCGGCGCGCTCGTACATCGTAGCGAGGTCGGTGTAGAGGTAGCCTGGGTAGCCGCGGCGTCCGGGGACTTCCTTACGCGCGGCGGAGATCTCGCGAAGAGCTTCGCTGTAGTTTGTAAGGTCGGTCATTATGACAAGGACGTGCATACCCTGTTCAAACGCGAGATATTCAGCCGCCGTCAGAGCAAGCCGCGGCGTGGAGATACGTTCGATCGCAGGGTCGTCCGCGAGGTTGACGTACATGACGGTACGTTCGAGAGCGCCCGTCTTGCGGAAGTCTTCCATAAAGAAGGAGGCTTCTTCAAACGTGATGCCCATCGCGGCAAACACGACGGCGAAGTCGGAATGTCCGCTGATGACGGTCGCCTGACGCGCTATCTGCGCCGCCATTTTATTGTGGGGCATACCGCTTCCAGAGAAGATGGGGAGCTTCTGGCCGCGGACTAGAGGGTTCATGCCGTCGATGGTGGAGATGCCCGTCTGTATAAATTCCGACGGGAAGTCACGCGAGAAGGGGTTCATCGGGTTTCCGTTGACGTCAAGGTAGGCGTCGGGAATGATGGCAGGTCCTCCGTCTATTGGGTCGCCGCGTCCGTTGAAGATGCGTCCGAGCATGTTTTTTGAGACTGGCAGCTTCAAAACGTCGCCAAGGAAACGCACCTGCGTCGAGTTTACGTCGATGCCGCTGCTTCCTTCGTAGACCTGTACGAGCGCCCTGTCCTTGTCTATTTCAAGAACGCGTCCGCGGCGGTGTTCGCCGTCGGCGAGCGTGATCTCGGCCAGTTCGTCAAAGCTGACGTCCCTGACCTTATTGACCATCATAAGCGGGCCCGACAGGTTGGTAATCGTTCTATATTCCTCAGGCAACCTCATCGTGCTCACCTCCCATTGCAAGCAGTTTGCCGAATTCGGCTTTTATCTTTGTATCAAGTTCGTCGAGTTTGAAGATGTCGCCCTCTTCGACGTAGCGCATACGCGAAATCTCTTCGCGGACCGGCAGGTCGAATACGGAGCGGAGCGTGCCGCCGCGCTGCAGCACCTGCATCCCCAGTTCATGGAACGAAAGGATGTTGCGCAGCATTTTGAACTGCTTGTCCATCGAGGCGTAGGTGTCTATCTCATGGAAAGAGTTCTGATGCAGGAAGTCCTCACGAATGGACTTTGAGGTTTCAAGCACCATGCGTTCGTCCTTTGAGAGCGCGTCGACGCCAACGAGGCGGACGATCTCTTTGAGCTTGTCTTCGTCTTCAAGCAGAGCCATTGCCTGCGTGCGGAAGACGCTCCACTCTCCGTCGTAGAAGCCGTCCCAGTATTCTCCGAGCTTCTGAGCGTAGAGAGAATAGCTGTTGAGCCAGTTGATGGCCGGGAAGTGGCGCTGATAGGCAAGCTGCGCGTCGAGGCCCCAGAAGACCTTCGTAACGCGGAGCGTGTTCTGCGTGACAGGCTCGGAAAGGTCGCCGCCGGGAGGCGAGACGGCTCCGATGACAGAAACGGCGCCTTCGCGTCCGTCTTTGCCAAAGCAGATGGCGCGTCCGGCTCTTTCATAGAAGGAGGCAAGACGTGTGCCGAGGTAGGCGGGATAGCCCTCTTCACCGGGCATTTCTTCAAGTCGGCCCGACATTTCGCGCAGAGCCTCGGCCCAGCGTGAGGTGGAGTCGGCCATAAGGGCGACCGAGTATCCCATGTCGCGGAAATATTCCGCTATCGTGATGCCGGTGTAGATAGAGGCTTCGCGCGCGGCGACCGGCATGTTTGAAGTGTTCGCTATAAGCAGCGTCCTCTTCATAAGCGGCTGGCCGGAGCGCGGGTCTTCGAGTTCCGGGAATTCAAGAAGAACGTCCGTCATCTCGTTTCCGCGTTCGCCGCAGCCGATGTAAACGACTATTTCAGCGTCGGCCCACTTCGCGAGCTGGTGCTGGATGACCGTCTTTCCAGAGCCGAACGGCCCGGGAACGCAGGCGGTGCCGCCGCGTGCTATCGGGAAGAAGGTGTCTACCACGCGCTGCCCTGTTACGAGCGGAACCTCCGGCGGCAGGCGTTTTACGACGGGGCGCGGCTTACGAACGGGCCAGCGCTGGAGCAGAGAGATCTGGTGCTCGCGGCCTTTTTCGTCGACCACGACGGCTACAGTCTCTTCGACCGTGAACTCGCCTGATTTGATTTCTTTTATCTTCCCCTTGACGCGATGGGGAACCATTATCTTATGCTCGACAAGCACCGTCTCTTTTACAGAACCGATGATGTCTCCGGGCGCCACCTCGTCGCCCTCTTTGAGCCATGACTCAAAGGGCCACTTTCTTGTGCGGCTGACGGCGGGAACGCTGATGCCCCTCAATATATAGGGGCTTTGCGCCTTTTCTTCGATAGCTTCAAGCGGACGCTGGATGCCGTCGAAGAACTCTTCGATGAGTCCGGGCGCGAGCTCCACGCTCAAAGGTTCGCCCGTGCTTACGACAGGCTCGCCGGGGGCAAGGCCTGATGTCTCTTCATATACCTGAATAGAGGCTTTGTCCTCTTTCAGTTCGATTATTTCTCCGATAAGCCCCGCGTTGCCTATTTTAACGACATCGAACATGCAGGCGCCAGCCATTCCGCCGGCAATTACCAGCGGGCCGGAAATTTTTTCGATGTACCCAGTAACGGCGTTGGGTGTAGTCAATTACATCGCCTCCATCATTTTCATCATTTATCACCAAATATATCCATACCCACCGCGCGTTCGACATTGCGGCGTATTGATTCGATACCGATCTCCAGGGAGCCCCTCTGGTTCGGGACCGGGATGATGCTGAGATCCGAATTTTCGTTTATCTCGTCCACCGTATCCCTGAATCTCTCAAAAAGCTCCTCTTCAAGAAAGAGCGCCGCGTAGCCTGAGCGGGAAAATTTTTGCAGCGCAAAGCCGGTGCTGTCATAATTTTCCTCGGTGACCACCACCACATCAAGCCCAATAGCCTTAAAGGGCAGGATGCTTTCGTAGCTGCCGACGGCCGCCATCGGGGCCTTGTGTTTAGACGTAGACATGGCGCAGGAGCCTCCTTACCAGATCTTTGTCTTTTTTGTTAGATTTGGAGACAACGATCATGCGGATATTCTTGACCTCAAGCTCTTTCGCCCACAGGTACGCAATAACGTTCCCCGGAGCGTCGGGGCTGTATTTGCTCTTTGACACTGAATCGAGATAGAAATCGTCAAGGTCTCTTTCAAGATCCATTATCACGTCCGCAAATCCGGCGCCCGCGTCTATAGAGCCCAGAAGCTGAGAGAAGTCCGAAAATTCCAGTATTCTAGCCCATGTTTCAAATGGCTCTGAAATCAACGGCACCAGTATGTTTAAGTCTATTCTGCCGCCATCATTCATGAAGGGCCAGGCGCGTCCGGCGTCGAAGCCGAACCTTTTGAGCCTGAGGAGCGAGCGGATGTTTTCCCCGTCCGTCCTAGTGCGCACCCAGCCTAGTATCTCCGGCATATTGAGAGACTCCGCCTCTTTCAACATAACATCGTACATCTGCCTGTCCATGAGCCTTTCGGTCTCCAGGACGTCCTTGCTCTGCTCCCATATCGAGACGCACTTTGGATACAGAGTGTTTAGGCCGAACGGCAGAAGCTGATAATCTTCAGCCTCAATGTCTGCGATGAGCCTGTCAACCGGGTACGAGGCAAGCGATGTCAGAAGATCCCATCTCTTTTTGCCCCCGTTCCTTACGTTGAAATAGCTCTTCAGCATCACCTTCGCGTTGCTGAAATCGTACGGCAGACGCAGAAGGCTGATCAGCTCTTTGTTCGGGACAAACGAATCCAGCTCTTCATAAGTATCATGCAGCGCCGTTTCGAGTATCTTGTCAAAAGCGGTGTCGCCGGAGACTGATGTCAGCACTGACGCATAAGATGTCTCCCCGAGTATCTTGAGGACGGAGGCCGTATCATCGGCATCCAGCAGCCTTGCGAAGGCCGCGGCATCAAGAAGGCGCAGTTCCATGGCGCGGATTCGAGCCACGGCATAACCATAAGCCTCCTTACTTGACATCAGACCACCTCCTTCATCATTCTGACGGGAACAAACGCTTTACAACGTCAGATTCCTGTTTTTCCTGCTGTACGGTGAGCAGCATTTCCCATGAGCAGTTGACGCTTATCTTGTCTTTTGAGAGGATGAAGCCGCCTTCTATCTCCGCGGGCTCCTCCGCCAGCTCCAGGTTCGTGCCGTGCTGTTCGTTGTAGACGCGCAGCCACTCGCCGTCCAGATACTTTTCATCCTTTGCGACGGAGACCTTTTCATCCTTTGAGGAGACCGCCTCGTCGAGAAGGCGCGCGCAGAAATCGAGATATTCTTCTTTAGGAAGGACCTTCATCATTGCAAGCGTCTTTTTATAGACGTCTTCAATGAGATCTCTCTTCGCGCGCAGGCTCATCTTTTCAACGTCAAGATGCGCCACTATTTCCCTGCGCCTGATTATTTCGGGACGCTCAGCGTCAAAACGGGCGTCAAAACCTGCCTTTATCTCATCGCACTCCTGACCGGCCTTTTGTGTGATGAGCTCCACCTGTCCTTTAGCCTTTGAGAGAACCTCATCAGCCTCTTTCTGAGCATCATTTTTTATTTTTTCTGTGATCTGGGCTAAAGACATAATTTCACGTCTTCTCGGTTACAGCTTGATTCCGTTGAGCATCAGGATACTGACGAGAAGCCCAAAGACGGCGTAAGTTTCGCACATGGCCGGAAGGATGACCGCCTTGCCTATCTGTTCGGGACGCTTTGCAATCATAAGGATGGACGCGGCCGAGGACTTTCCCTGCCAAATGGCGGAATAAAAGCCTGAAATCGCTATCGGGAGACAGGCAAAGCAGATGCCCAGCCCCTGCCATACGGTAAGCACCGCGCCGCCGGCTCCAAGAAGGCCGGCCTTCTGCATGGCGAGAACCGCGACGAGCAGTCCGTAGATGCCCTGTGTGCCCGGGAGCGCGAGAAGCACGAGCGCGTAGCCGAATTTCTTTGGATCCTCTGTCATGACGCCTGCGGCCGCTTCATTGGCTATGCCTATGCCCCACGCCGAGCCTGAACCTGCAAAGCCCACAGCGAGAGCGCCTCCAAGTATTACAAGCATCTGTCCAAGCTGTTCTGTCATTGTTGCGATTATTGTTTCCATTATGAACTTTACCTCCTTGAATGAATGATCCTAATATTTTGTTAGTTTACAGACGAATCTTCCTGTATCCGCGAATACTGCGCGGCGTTGCGAAGCGGCGTGAAATCCTTGCCCGCTGCGTTGTAGAACTTGCCGAAGAACTCGACATACTGGAGCCTCAGCGAATGTATGAACGCGCCTAAGAGGTTCACCATGATGCTGAAAAGATGTCCCAGCACGAAAATCAGTATCGCGCAGGGGATGCCGACATAAGGCGCAGACGACACGAGGTTCGCCAGAAGGTTGATGACCATGCCCACTGCGGCGGAGCCGAGTCCGAGCGCCAGAAGGCGGCTGTAGCTGAGCACGTCTCCCAGAAAGCCCGTAACGTTGTAAAGGCTGAGGACGCCGGAGAAGAGCTTCGCTCCAATACCCTGCTTTTCCCTGCCCTGAGTGGCTACGAGAAGAAGAGCGCCCGCGCCCGCAATAAGCTTCGACGGCATCGCAAGAGAGGCTGGGATGCTCCCAGTCATAGCGCAGCCCATAAGCACAAGCCCGCAGAGGAAGATTATCCATCCGCCCTGATCGGAAACGGCCGCCATCTTGTCGCCCGCCTTCCAGTTGTCCTTAAAGGCGATGAGCAGCCCGAAAATGACCTGGATGAAGCCCAGCGCAAGCGAGATCATAAGCAGCGTTATCGGGTCGTTCATCGGGTCGAGCTTCTGCATACTCTTAAAGAACGGAGCCACGCCGCTAAGGAACGGGAAAGCCGTCACCGCGTCTCCAAACCATGAGCCCGTCAGCGCGCCGAATATGACCGACATCAGCATACCGACCGTCATCATTATGAAAAACTTGCGCAGAGTCGGCGAAAGCTGATGCTTGACGAGCAGATAGCCCAGAATGCCCGCGACGAGCAGACCGTAGCCCGCGTCTCCGAAACACATGCCCAGGAAGACGAAGAAGAACGGCGCCATAAGCGACGTCGGATCCACCTTGCCGTAAGTGGGCGTGCCGTACATTATCGTAAGCGGTTCAAGGCACGACGACCACGGTTTGTTCTTTAGCAGCGTCGGGGGAAGCTCTCCCTCCTCGGGCGCCACCTCCGCAAACTCCGTGAAAGCGTCGTAGTCGTGAACGACCGCCTCGACCTTTTTCCAAAGCTCCTTGGGCGCCCAGAACTCCCAAATGAGGACGTCCTCGGTAGGAACTCCAGTCTCCATCGCTTCAAGCCTGTCGCGCAGAATAAGCCAGTAGTCGCCGTAATTGCGCGCCATAACAAGCCCTTCGTCGGCGGAAGCCTCCAGCTCCTTGACGCAGACGGCCTCGCGGCTCTCGCACTCGCCTATTTTTTCAGCGAGGCGTTCTTTTTCCACCGAGGCTGTCTTCGCAAAATCCTTCGGAACCTCTATGCGCGCCGCTCCGAAGTCCGCGGCTATCGCCTGGACGCTTTCAAAACTTGGCTTTTCATAGAGAACTGCGAAGGTTTCGTTTGGATCTTTTTCCGAACCGGAAAGCTCCTGAAACTCCACAAGATCGCCCAAGTCCTTTGTGATGCGCGCGGCCATCGCCGGCGCATAGACCTTAGGCACAGAATAGACGGCGCCAGCTATCATATCCGTTCCCGTGGTGAAGAACTCAAGCGGATACTTTATGCTCTCAAAAAGCAAAATCTGGGCAAGCAGCCCCCTGAGGCGGGAAAGCTCCGCGCGCGTCTCGGTGAGACGTCTTTCGACATCTCTTATGTAAGTTGTAAATTCTTTGAATTTTATTTCGTTGACCTGCGCCGCAAGCTGATCAAAGCTTTGAGTCGGGACCTCTCCCAGCATCTTCGCAAGCGAACCCTCTTTTTTTGATTCGTAGGGTTCAAGCAGACGCTGGATAAATTTTGTGTCGCCGATCAGCTCGTCAACATGATGACGTTTTTCACGCAGGCGGAACATAGCGCCGCCATGTTCCCTGTCGCCGTCCCTGTAGATGAACTCGCAGCAGCCTAAAGCCTGAAGCTTTGCCGCCAGCTCGTCCGCCACAGATTTGTGAACGGCTATACGCGCCTTACACATCTCGGCGAGAGCCATAAGCCGCCATCACCTCTCTAACCAGCCATTTTGCTACTGCTTCCGTTTCATTTTTCTTCTTTTCGTAGAACGCTTTCGCGTCGGTCTCACCGCGAGCCGTAATAACCTGAGCTTTTTCTTCGGCCTCTTTGTCCGCCGCGGCAACTTTCTCGCGCCACTGTCTGTGACATTGCTGTTTTGTGCTTTTGACAGACTGCTCCGCGTTTGCATGAGCGGCAGCCACCGACTTTGCAGCCTCCGATTTTGCGTTGGATACTATACTCTTTGCAAGAGCCTCTTGATCTCTGATCTCCTGTGCCAGATTCTCTGCCAACAAGATCACCTCCCCTCCATAATCATAGGGTTACCCATAATACAAAATAGATTTTACCTTTATCTTTAAATTGCGTCAATTTTCACACATTAGGCATAAATGGCGCTGAATAGTTTATTAGAACTATTTAAAAACCTTTTCAGGCTGTTATATCGTCAAAAACATAAAAAAATAATGTATAACAAATCTCACGGCAAAATTGCAAAAATTCGCCGATTCCAGCGCGTATATTGTTTTTGCTTAAAGAAAGAGGCCTTATTTCTGCTAAGGCCTCTTTTTTATATGTATTGATTTATGTTGTCATTTCCGTGGAGATTATAAAAATTACGCAGTATGCCCCTTATAAATTGATGGATTTTTAAATTTAAGGGGCAACTTCTTCGTTGATGCAAAAGATGGGGGCAAAGAGTTTATTTATTCTTTCGCACAAAGTTGACGCGGCATTTATTTTTTTACGCGTTCAGTGCAGTCTTTTCGCCACGGACAGGCGGCGCAGCGCGCGGCGCTCGTCTCATACTCTGAAGCGAGCGCCGTGCGCGCCGCCTCTTCTATACTTTTTTCTATCTCGTCAAAGGCGTCGTCGCCGTACACCTTGACCTTACGCGCCGCCTCAGGCGAACGCAGATAAATGACGGCGGAATCTATTGGAAGGCCCTTCGTCCCCCCAGCCTCGTAAAAACGGCGGAGCGCATAGGCGTAAAAATCAAGCTGCTTTTCATAATAGAAGGCGGGCGCGTAGCGCTCGTCGGAACTTTTCCAGTCGCGCAGATGCAGCACGGAGCCGTCATACCAAAAAAGGTCCGTAGCGCCGATGAGCGTCATTCCGGCGGCCGGCACGCGAAAAGGCATCTCACGCCACAGCTTCACGGCGCTGTCGCAAGAGGCCATAGCCGCGAAGTCGCGCGCCTCCTCCGTCTGTGAATAATCAGAAAGAAGCCGGCGTATCTCGGCTCGTTTCGCGCGGGAGGCAAATTCGTCGCGAAGCTCCACGGGAACTTTAGCGGCGGCCCTTTCAAAGGCCGCGCCGCCGTTTTCGTGCGGCAAAAGCGGCGGCAGAGCCTCCGCCGTGAAATCCCAGCGCGCAAGCGCCCAGTGCGTGAGGCTGCCGAACTCAGAGCCTTCGCCCTCACCGCCCTTCACAGTCCAGCCAATAGTCCGCCCCTGACGGTAGACCATCCTGTAGGCGGCGGGACACCATGAAACAAGCGCGTAGGCGGAGGCGGAGAGCCTCGCCAGCATCGCGGGCGCCGTATCTTTGAGCGTCATGCGCGGCGCTTCGGGCTTCTGCACATAAGGCGCGTACTTTAAAAGCTCGCCCGGCCCTTTTGCCGCCTCGCGCGTTTCGTCGGGCAGCCCCGCCTCCGCCGCCATCGTCATCAGCGTATTCTTGCGCGCGGAGCAAAGAATGAGCTTGTCCTGCGCGCGCGTGAAGCCGACATACCAGAGCCGTCTGCGTTCGGCCTCCTCGGCCTCGTTCTCCTCCTCGCTCTCCCAAAGCCACGCGGAGGTCTTTATCTCTTCGCCCGCGCCGCTCAAAAAATCGGGCACGCTCTGCGCTATGACGCCGTATTTTTTTGAGACGCGCAGCCTATCTCTGTTGCAGCTCGACCTGTCCGCGCAGACAAGAGCCGTCACCGGAAATTCAAGGCCCTTTGAGGCGTGTATCGTCATGACGCGCACCGCGTCCGTCTCGTCGTCCGCCGTATCCGGCTCCTCTTTTGCGCCTGAGGCGGCCACGGCGCCGTGCAGATAGGCGGCGCAGCCGGAAAGAGAGCGCCCCTGAGACGACTCGTACTCCGCCGCCAGCTGCGCGAGGAATATTATGTTCGCGTTGACGCGCCTTCTGCGAAGCCCCGCGTAGCGTTCAAGGAAGAAGGGCCTCTTTAAAAGCTCGAGGATGAGCGCAGAGACGCCGTTCAAAAGCGCGAGCCTGCGGAGCGACAAAAGCCGCTCCCACTCGCGCGGATATTTTTCCATAACGAGCGCCGCGATCGGAAAGGCCTTTTTGCCGTCCGACGCGGCCTCCGCCTCCGCGTGCAAAAGCTCCGCCTCGGCCTGAGAGATGCCGCTGAAGGCGGAGGCGAGCCACCCAGCCAGATAAAGCGGGTCCTCCGGCTCGGCGAGCAGCGATATAAGGTTCACCATGTCCGCAATCTCGCCGCGCGCGAAGTAGCTTTTGTTCGTAGACAATATATAGGGCACGCCAAGACGCTCAAAGGCGCGTTCAATGTCGCCGTACTGAGCGCGCGACGGCACAAGCACGGCGAAGTCGCGCCAGCGCGCCTTTGCGAACTTTTTTTCGCCTTTGTTCCATAGCATCGTCCCCTCCTCGCGCAGCGCGGCAAAGCGCAGCCCAAGCTCCGTATAGAGCAGAAGCCGCAGCTCGGAGGCCGTAGCGGCTGCCGCATTCTTGTCGTCGGAGGGAACGGCGGCAATCGTTTCAAGCTGCGGCGGGCCGGCCATTGCGTTGCGCGTCGCGCGAAAAGCCGCGTCCTCAGGCGGCAGAAGATCCTCGTAGACGATACCGTCGTTTTTTTCGCTCCACAGAGGACCGAAGAGGCCGTTGAACTTTTCAAGCAGCCCGCTTGCCGTGCGGAAGTTTTGATCAAGAGGCACGTAGTGATATATTTTTTCATCCGCGCCCCGGCATTTTTCTATATAACGGCCGAAGAGCGTCAGGTCCGCGTGACGGAACCTGTATATAGACTGTTTCTGGTCGCCGACGACAAAAAGCGTGTTCTGAAAGCCGGAGCCGCTCTCCGGCGCCACCCAGAGCGCCTCTATCAGAGAGTTTTGCAGCGGGTCGGTATCCTGAAATTCGTCGACCATTATATGTTTGAACTTGCGCTTATAATCCGGAGAAGAAGAGAGCACCTTCCCCGCGTAAAAAATAAGGTCGGAGAGCGAAAGCAGCCGCTCGCGCCTGCGGAACTCGTCCCAGCAGGCCCAGCCGACAGCCGACAGCCGGCAGAGCGCCGCGTGAAGCCTGCGTTCAGCCTCGGTAGGCGGCGCGGCAAGCGCCATCTTCTTCACGGCGTCGTCGCGCCACTCTTTGACGGGAGCGCCCAGCGCCTCCGCTATAGCCTCTTTGAGCTTGCTATTGCCGGGAAGTTTTTTCAAAAAAACGCAAAGCAGATCATCCATGAAATTCGCCGCGTTTTCGAGGGCGAAAGGCCTTTTTTGCCACCGTCCCGCAAACTGGCGCGCCGCCTCCGCAAAGACGCCCGGTTTTTCCATCGCGGGGCAGGCCGCCGCGGCGGGCAGCACCACTTCCATCCAGAGTTTATATATCTCGTCCTTTACGCCGGCAAGCGACGCCGTAGAGGCCGTGATGTTTTCGTCGTCGTGCAGCCAAAGCTCCTCCGGCGTGCGCCCAGCGCAGTAGAGTTTTTCGGAGGCCTCTTTTGCGGCGGCCGCCAGGCTCTTTGGCCCGAACTCGTTTATCAAAGAAAAAAGCTCGCCCTCATCGGCAAACTCACGAAGGCGCGGCCTCCAGTCGGCGGGAAGCGCCTCCTCCATCCTTTTGAACGACGACTCCGAGAGCATATTTTGATACTCTTCCCACCATATCTCCTCCTTAGGAGCGGGCATGATGGTAGACATCGGGTCTATGTCGAGAGCAAGGCCCGACTCGCGTATCATCTTCATGGCAAACGAATGTATGGTGGATATATAGCCGTCCTCAATGCAGTCCGCGCTTTTTTTGAGACGCGCAAGCTCATCGGGGCGCTTTTCGCTCCAGGCGCGCAGCGTAGTTTTAATGCGCTCCTGCATCTCGCGCGCCGCCTTTTTGGTGAAGGTGAGCACGAGTATCTCGTTCACGCCGCAGTTTTCGTCAGAGGCCAAAAGCCACGCGTAGCGCTGTGCAAGCGTCTGCGTCTTGCCGGTGCCGGCGCCCGCGCTCACCACCGTAAGCGCGCTTTCGCTCGTCAGCGCCTCCACCTGCCTATTTGTGCCGGAGATGAGGCCGTTCCAGACCGCGGCGTCATTCATCATCCGAACCATCCTCCAGCGCCTCCGTGAACCTCGCGTCCTCGCGCTTGCGGCACATGACGAAAAAGCCGCATCTCTGACAGCGCTTGTCCTTTGGGTCGTAATTGGGGACAAAACAGCCGTTCTTGACCGCCTCCGCCATCTGCGCCATCGCAACCCCCGCCTCTTCTATTCTTTCAGACACAGTCTGCTTGCGTCCCGTGTTGGGGCAGCCGTATATATCGCCGTATCCGTCGTCAAAATACCCCTTTATCGAAGTGTCCCTGTGGCCGAGCCAGCCCACGCCCTTTATGGCAACGCCGCTTGTCTCCTTCAGTATCTTGCAGTAGGCCGGTATTTGAAGTTCAGAAACGTGGTTTTCGGCCTTTCCAAGTTTATAGTCGAGCACCACCGCGTCGCCGCCGTAATAATCCACACGGTCGGCCGCAGCGCGGAAAAGCACGCCGTCTATCTCATAGTCGTCAAGACGCAGCTCCGTCTCCACGCCGCTTCTTCCGGCGCAGACGGCCCGTTCCTCTATCTCGTCCTCAAAGGCCGCCATCGCCGTCATCTGGCGTCTCAGCATCAGCTCGTACCGCGCAAGACGCGGCTCGCGCGCAAGCTCCGGGTAAAGCTCCTCTTTGAAGCGTTCCCAGTTCGCCGCGGCGTAGCTCTGGATAAGTATACGCTCGCCCGCCGCCCGTTTCGTCAGACATTCCTCCCATATCCTGTGAAAGAGGACGCCCGCCCGCCTCGGGTCGTAAAGCGAAAGACGCGGGCTTTCAAGGCGCAGCTTCGCCGTACACCAGTAAAGATAGGGGCAGCTCCGCCACAGGTCGAGATCGCTTATGCGCACCACCGGCTTTTCGCGCGGCGGCGCTGCGCCTACCGGCGGGCGCGGCTGCTCCCCGCGGCTGAAGGGGCTGCAAACCACCTCCGCCTCGGGGAACCACGGCGAACCTCCGTCGGGAAGCGCGCAGTCGGAGGGATAATTGACGCAAAGAGCCTCAGGCCAGCTCCTGTCGGCCTCCTTCTTAACCGTGTTTTTCGCAGCGTCCGCGTATGTCACCATAGACTGGACGAACTGCGATTCCCCCACCGGGTCTTTCTTCATATCAGTAAGCGACCGCGCGATGATCAGCCCCTCGCGCGCCGTCGCCGTCAGGCGGCGAAAAACCGCCTCCTTCTGCTCGCGCTCCTCGCGCGGCTCTGGAAGGTGCGAAACGCCGCCTGACAAATCGTCAAAAACGCCAGCCTTCGCCCGCTCCGCCTCCGCCGCGTTGAACTTCGCCTTATTCGCGCCGCGCATCAAAAGCGACTCGCGCATCGTGCCCGGCCACGTGTTGTAATCGACGTCCGTCATTATCCAAAAACGGTGCGAGGCGAGTATCGGCGGCGCGCCCGCGTAGAGCGTCACAGAACGGCGCTGCGGCGCCGATATCGGAAGAGTGGCCGTAGCGCCCCAGTCTGTGATGAAGGCGGCGGCCTCCGCGCCGCGCAGAGGCACACGGGCGGCGGGGCCTATCTCCTTAGCCTCGTCCGAAAGATTCTTGATTTTTTTCTTAAGTTCATAGACGGCGTAAAATATATCCTTGACGCAGCCGTCAAGCTGCGGCAGACGCCCGGCTGCATCTGCGCAGCGCGCGGCGGCGCCGGATTTTTCGATAAAGGCAAGCCACAGCGAAAGCAGTTCCACCGGCGTGCCGCCGCGTTCGAAGCCTTCGCACAGCTTGCGCGCCGCGCGCAGATTCTTTTTCTCATCGCCGCGCAAAACATCATGCCACGCCTCAAAATTATCGGGAAAGACCCCCTCCGGCGCAAGCGGCGTAGTGGAATCGGCGCGCGCAAAAAGCAGCGGATTTGCAAGAAGCAGCTTCGTATGGTAATGATCCCAGCCCGAGCGAAACGCGCCCCAGAGCGCCGCCGGCAGCTCGCCAAGCAGCGTCTCCCCCACCGTGCCGCGCGCCTGCGCGTTGTAGGGGATGTTATAGCGCCCAAGCGCATACTCCAAAAGCGCCATCCTGTGCGGCTGCGCCATCACGCCGATGTCGCCGTAATCCACAGCGTCCGCGCAAAGCGGCGCAAAAACGCCGCCGCCGTCCGCCCATAGCGCAAGCTCGCGCGCCAGCGCCTCAAATTCAAGATGCGCGCCCGAAGCGCTGAAAAGCGCCGTAGGCAGCCTCCACTTCGGACGCGCCAGATACGGCGCGCCAAGCTGCTTGATGCCGTCGTGAAAATCGTCAAGCCCCGTCTCCGGCTGAAGCATCGTCGTATGACAAATATCCGCTATCGCGCGCGCAAGCTTGAGCTGCGCGCCAGTGAAAGACAAAAATCCGGCAAAGAGGACATGCTTTTCGCAAAGCCACGAAGCCGCCTCCGCGCATAAAAGCGACTGACGCGCAAGCGTGGCTATCTGCGCCGCGTCAGCAAGGCCGTACTCGGCCAGGTAATCCAAATATTTTTCATAAAGTTCAAGCAGCAGCGCCTCGGGCGCGTCCGCCGCAGGCTCCTCTTCGCCAAAAAGCGCCTCGCGCAGCCGCGCGGGCGACGCCTCTTCGTTCAGCATATCCTTTATATTGTCGCCAAGCACCGAAACGAAGCCCTTGTGATAGACGCCTCCGGCAAGGCTCAGGCCGCGCGCCGCAGCCTCCGCAAAAAACCGCTCCAGCAGATACTTGATTATCAGATTGTGGTCGGGCGGGTCGATAACGCGCAGCCGCGCGCCCGACAAGCGCGAAAGCTCCTTATACAGGTCGCCCGTCGTCATCACCTGCGGCCGCGCGCCGAAATAGGCCGTCTCTCCGCAGACGAGCGCAAGCAGCGCCTCCTTATCAAGCCCCGAAGGCACGATAAAAAGCGCGCAGCCGCCGTGCTCCGCGTAGAAACTTTGCAGCAGCTCCGTCTTTTCGTTTATATTAAAATAAGTCTCAACAGTAAGAGCCATAGGCCACCTCTAGCGAACGGGCGCGGGCGCGTCCGAAAAGAACAGGTCGGAATTGTGATAAATATCCTTGCAGCCCGATAAATATTCCTCGCGGCATATCTCAAACTCGTTCTTCAAAGCCTCGTAACAGCGTACGGTGTCGGACGAATTTATTTCGCAGGCTCGGATTATATCGTCATACGCCTCCGTCATCACAGCCACGACGCAGGCGTCAAGCAGCCCGCCCGCCGCCATATTCTTCAACAGCCGCACCACGCTCTCCTTCGGCATCTTATCGCGGTAGGAACGGCGGCTGAAAAGCGCGCTCGTGATGTCCGCCACCGCCATAATGCGCTGCGGAAGCGTAAGCTCCGCCGCCTTGAGCTTCTGCGGATAGCCCGCGCCGTTCAGCTTCTCGTGATGGCGCGCCGCGATCTCTACCATCTCCGGCGCGACCTTGTTTTCCAATATCTGGCGTGTATAAGTGACGTGCATCTGCATCACGCGCATCTCCTCCGGCGTAAGCGCGCCAGGCTTCTCCAAAATGGCCACCGGTATCTTTATCTTGCCTATATCGTGCAGCAGCCCCGAATAATACAAAAGAGTGCGCCCCTGCTCGTCAAAGCCCATGCGCTCGCCCAGCAAAGAGGCGAAACTCGCGGTCTGGAGCGTGTGCAGCACAGTCTGCTCGCTGCGGAAGTCTATCGCGAAAACAAGAGTGCGGACAAGCGCCATCACCTCGCGCTCCGTAAAGGCGAGCGCGTCGTAGCAGTCCCTTATATCCGCCTCGTAAGCGCCGCTGCGTATATTCTCCAGAATATGGAAACGTTCGTTCGCCCTCTTGAAATCACGCACGTCGCGCGGGTCAAACTGCGAACCGGAAAGCGCTTCTATCATCGCGACGACGCGCGCGTCGTCCGCCTCGCCAAGCGCGCAGATATCCACACGGTCGGCAAGATGCAGCTTAAGCGCCAGCTCCTTTGAGCGTGACGAACAGCGCCCCGACTCAGCATAGCTCATGTGATGATACAAAACCGCCTCCGCTTCGCCCTTAAGCGGCGAGAGATACTTTAAAAAAAGATAGCCGTAGACGGAATGGGCGAGAGTATCCTCCGTCTCGAAACTAAGCAGGCTGTCTATCTCATCAGTTTTATTTGCGCCGACGTCGTGAAAGACCGCAAGCATGAGCGCGTTGCGCAGCTCCTCGCGGCAAAGGCCGCCGTCGAGCGACAGCATACATTTTAAAATATAGGCCGCGCGAACGCCGTGGTCCAGCAGTTTTCCGTTTATCAGCATCAGTATTTCTTTTGTGACGTTAAAGGCTGAGTCTTTTAAGAACATCTTGATTTCCGTCCAATCGGCATCGTGCTAGTTATAGAAATAAAATTCATTTGAGGCAATTCTATCATATCTTTTTATGATTTTTACACTTATTATTTAAAATAAGTTATAATTTTAGAAAACGACCCTGCGGGATCAAAGAGGTGTATTCATTGGACGCGGAAAAAATCATCGACAAACTAAACAGCGAACACAACGCGGAGGCGGACGAACTCGCCCACCTCATAGACAACAGAAAACAGTGCGACAGCGAAAAACTCTTCGCCTTCGCGCGCGAGGCCGCCGTCGCCTCTTACGGCAAAAAAATCTACGTGCGCGGCCTCATCGAAATGACGAACTACTGCCGCAACGACTGCTACTACTGCGGCATCAGAAAAAGCAACAAAGAAGTGCCGCGCTACCGGCTCACGCGCGGCGAAATAATGGAATGCTGCCGCGAAGGCTACGAGCTAGGCTTTCGCACCTTCGTGCTCCAGGGCGGCGAAGATATGTACTACACCGACGACATAATGACAGAGATAGTGCGCGGCATCAGAAGCTCATACCCCGACTGCGCCATCACCCTCTCCCTCGGCGAAAAAGAAAGACAGAGCTACCAGCGCCTCTTCGACGCGGGAGCCAACCGCTACCTGCTGCGCCACGAGACGGCGAACGCCGGCCACTACGGCAGGCTCCACCCAAAAGAGCTGTCGCTCGAAAACAGAATGCGCTGCCTGCGCGACCTAAAAGAAATAGGCTATCAGGTGGGCTGCGGCTTCATGGTAGGCTCCCCCTGGCAGACGACGCAAAACCTCGTAGAAGACCTCCTCTTCATAAAAAAATTTGAACCCCAGATGGTCGGCATAGGCCCCTTCATCCCCCACCACCAGACGCCCTTTGCCGGCTTCAAGGCCGGAGCGGCCGAACTTACGCTCTTCATGCTCGCCATAACAAGGCTCATGAACCCCAAAACGCTGCTGCCCGCCACCACAGCGCTCGGCACGGTAGAGGACAACGGGCGCGAAATGGGAGTAATGGCCGGATGCAACGTCATCATGCCGAACCTCTCGCCGCTTGCCGTCCGCAAAAAATACATGCTCTACGACAACAAAATATCCACCGGCGACGAAGCGGCGCAGGCCCGCGAGTCGCTAGCCCGCAGAATGAGCGCCATCGGCTACGAGATAGTGACGGCGCGCGGCGACGCGGCGCAATAAACAAAGCGGCATATAGTATAATATCTGGCGACAGGCAGCACATCTTAACGAAACTTCGGAGGGAACCGTCAATGAAAGCAACGAAAACAATCAGAAAAAGTTTACAGCTTCTCACAGCCGCGCTTTTTGTCGTAGCGTCGGTAACCGCGGCTAACGCGGAAAACTGGCCTCTCTTTAAAAACAACACACTGAGAAACGGCACAATGGACGCGGGCGTCACGCGCGCCGTGCCGTTCATGGGGCACAGAACGTGGACGACCCAGCTCAATCAAAACATCGCCTCCTCCCCCGCGCTCTACAAGGGCCGCCTCTACTTCGGCACAAACGACGGCACGCTCTACGCATTGAACGCCGCCACGGGAGAACAGATATGGGAATTTGACACCCCGAACTGGATAACCTCGTCGCCCGCCGTCGTAAACGGCAAAGTATTCTTCGGAGGCTTCGACGGCAAACTCTACTGCGTGAACGCCGACACAGGAGAGCAGATTTGGAAATTCACCACCTCAAACAGCGTCCAGTCCTCCCCCGCCGTAGCGGACGACGTAGTCTACTTCGGCTCCACCGACGGCTTCGTCTACGCCGTCTCCATAAAAACAGGCTGGCAGAAATGGAAATTCAAGACCGACTCCGCCGTCACAGGCTCGCCCGTCGTAGCGGACGGAGTAGTCTACATAGGAAACCGCAACTGCAAAATGTACGCAATAGATGCCGCCACCGGCAAAATGAAATGGCGCGCCATAGTGGGCGGCCCCATCACCTCGGCCCCCGCGGTGGCGGACGGCCTGCTCTACTTCACGAGCCAGGACGGAAAAATATACTGCGCGCGCATCAAACATCAGGCCGTAATATGGAAATACGACGCAAAGGCGCAGATAGAGACCTCGCCGCTCGTCTACAACGGCCGCGTCATCTTCGGCGACATCTCAGGCCGCGTCACCGCGCTTGACGCAAAGACCGGCGCAAAACAATGGAAATACATGACCGGAGACTCAGTATTCTCCTCCGCCGCGGCTCTTGGAAATCACATCTTCATCGGCTCCAACAGCGACAAACTCTACGCGCTCGACATAAACACCGGCACCCCCGCCTGGGCCGTGAACCTCGAAGCCAACATACTGGCCGCCCCCGTAGTCTCAAACGAGCGGATAATAGTCCCCACCGCCGGAGGAAACATCTGCGCGATAGACTAAAATAAAAAAAATAAAATAACGCGGCAAACGATCGTCCCCCCGCAAAATTCTCCGCGGGGGGACGATTTATTTATTTTATCGCTTGTTTATTGATGTTTATTGAAGCCGTTCGTTTACCGTTTGCCCTTCCTTCCGCGCATCGCGGCCGCAGCCAGGGCGAGCATCGCTATGCCTCCCGCTCCGGCAGAACAGCCGCTGGAGCTGCTCCCTCCCGGCGTCGGCTTTGGATCGGGGTCGGGTGTGGGGTCGGGGTCGGGTGTGGGAGGGGTTGGCGGCTTTAGCTGCACTGTGAGGCGACCCTGCACTTTGGCGTAGTAGTCTTTTGCCCCAGCCCCACTTGCTACGGGGGCGGATATTTCGACGTCCGCGCTGCCTAACGTGGGGAAGTTGACCCGCGCCGTCGCTGCGTCGCCGCTTATCGCAAAGTTTTCTATCTTCACTATATCGGGGGATATGACCACTTTAAGG
>JAVVPF010000017.1 GCA_036655895.1 Cloacibacillus sp.
CTGTGCGCTCAAAAATTCTATGTTCTTATCGCGGTGTCTTGTGGCCGCCTCTTCGTAGGTCGCCTGTGCTGTAAGGAGCGTTGCATGCGCCGCGGCTATGGCCTCCGCGCTTGCTTCGTACCTGGCAAGCCGTGATTTAAGCGTCACAAGCTCTTCTTCCGCCGCCTTTGCGCATGAGGCTCGGTTGTGCGCGCGTTCAAGAGCTAGCTCCGCGCCTCCTGCTTCAAGCGCCTCTTGTTTGAGTGCGAAAAGCGCCTTTTTTTCCTCTGCCATTAGGTTTTCAAGCCGTTCTTTTTCACGCGCGCGCTCTCTTGCTCCCGCATCTGCCGTCTTTTGCTGTGCGGCAAGTTCTTCTCGCGCTTTTGTGAGCGCGCGCGCCTCCTCCGCAATTGCCGCGGCGCGCGCCGCCTGCGCCTTTACTTCCGCAAGCTGCGCCTCTTTTGCCGCCTTTTGCGACGGAGCCTCTTTTAGTTCAAGCTCTTCTGCCTTCATCCCCTCAAACTCTTCGACTGTTTTTTCAATCCGCGCACGCAGCGCGTCGGCCGTTTTTTTATCGTCTTCGATTTCGCGCCTGGCTGCGCCGTGTTTTGCGCGAAGCTCTTCGAGTTCGTCATAGGCTGGAAGTTCAGCCTTTATAGCCGATATTTCGGCGCTTAGCGCAAGGCGCTCCTCTGAACGCGCCTCTTCCGCAGCGCATAGGGCGGAGCACCGCAGCAGCTCAGCGTCGGCCTCTTCAAGACGTTTTTGCGCCGCGCGGAGGTTTTGCAGCGTTCTTTCCCGCGCTTCGGCGCGCGCCTTGGCGGCGTTCAATTCCGCAGTTTCGCCCTCTGCGGCCTCTATTTCGCACAGCAGCTGCCGCTCTGCTTCCTCGTCTTTTTTGATCAGTTCAAAGATCACAGAAAGCGCCTCTTTAGCGGAGGCTGCGGCCGCTTCGCCCAGCGCCTTTTTCTGGCCTTCGCCTGCGGCCTCTACTCCGTTTATATACTGCGTCAGAGACTGCCTGTGCTGCGCGCACTCACGTTCGCAGAAAGCGGCCTCCTCTTTCAGCCGGTTCTGTAATTTCTGGTAGCGGGTTGTGTCAAGCAGCGTCGAAAGCAGCGCGCTCCGTTCGTCCGTTGTGGCAAGCAGCATCTTCAGGAACTCGCCCTGCGCTATCATCGCTATCTGTGAGAACTGGTCGCAGCCAAGCCCGAGCAGCTCTTTTACCGCGCTCGTCACCACGGTTGAGCCGCTTTTGACGGAGCCGTCCGGCAGGCGCAGTTCGGCGGAGGCGTTCTCCGCCGTGAAGCCTTCCCCGCGTTTTTTAGGCTTCATGAAAGCGGGGCTGCGCCGTACGGTGTACCGCGCCCCGTCGAAGAGAAAGACAAGCTCGGCAAACGTTGGCGTCGCAGCCTCCGCGTACTTGCAGCGGAACATCTCGGCGCCGCGCGTCTTTCCGCTTGCCTCGCCGTACAGAGCGTAGGCTATCCCGTCGAAGATGGTCGTCTTTCCCGCGCCTGTGTCGCCGCAGATAAGATACACCCCGTCTTTGCCGAGCTTTTCCAGGTCTATGACGGTTCGCCCCTTAAACGGCCCGAAGGCCGAGAGCGTAAGTTTGAGCGGCCTCACAGCGCCTCACCCCACACTTCATCTATCAGTCCGGCAAGATATTTCGCCTGTTCTTCCGTTATTTCGGCGCCGTTTTGTTTTTGATAAAGCTCGCGGAAGAGTTCCACAGGGCTTTTGTCCGCCGCACGCCCTGGGCCTTCGCAGTCGTTTTCCGCGCGCGTGCGAAGGTTGTCGTAGTCAAGACGCATCAGGTTCGGATATATGACGCGAAGCTTTGCCGCGGCCTCAAAGACGTCCTCTTCGTCCGTAAGAGTGATGTGGAAGTAGTCGTTTCGCGCAAGCCCGCCGTAGAAGGAGCGTGCGGTGAGCTCTTCGTAGCTTCCGCGTATCTCGCGCATCTCCCGCATGGGCGAAAGCGGCTCCTCACGTATCACGAGCGAACCTTTTTCGCGCAGCTCCGCTATTGTGACGGATTTTTTGTGAGAGGCCTCCGAAAAGGAGTATTTGAGCGGCGAGCCGCAGTAGCGCACGCGGCCGCCGCAAAGCTGCTGCGGGCCGTGCAGATGGCCAAGCGCCGTGTAGTCGAAGCGGCTGAAAAGCGCAGCCTCCACGGCCTCTACGCCGCCTGCGGCCATATCCTCCGAGTCACAGCGCGCGCTTCCTGCGACAAAAAGGTGCGCGACGCAGACGCACCGTTCATTGCAGCAGGCCGCCTCTTTCAATATGCGCTCCGCAGCCTGCCGCGCGTCGTTTATTTCGTCGTCGGCAAATACCGCGCGCGCCTGCGCCGTCTTCACGAACGGGTACAGGTAAAAGCGCACCGCGCCGAACTCGTCTTCAAGAGTGACACACGAAAGCTCCCCAGAAAATACAGGGGAGATATGCACACCGCCGCGAGGCAGGATGCTTGCGCCGAAGGCGAGCCGTTCCGGGCAGTCGTGGTTTCCGCTTATTATGAGGACGGTCGTGCCCGTCTGCGAGAGCCTGCTAATGAAACGGTCAAAGAGCGTCACCGCCTCCGCTGGCGGCACAGTTTTATCGTAGACGTCGCCCGCTATGAGCACAGCCTGCGGCGCTTCGCGCTCTATGATTGCCGTTATCTGATCTAAAATATAACGCTGGTCTTCCAGCATGGAAAACTCGTTGACCCGTTTGCCGAGGTGAAGGTCTGAGAGATGTATTATTTTCATGAGCGTCCTCCGTAGCAAAAATGCGAATCACAGCAATAAACTATCGCCTAGATTATAACGTAAACGAAAGCGTCGCGCCGCGCTGAAAAAGAGAGCCGCCCGTTGTCGGGCGGCTCCAAAGAGACTGATCGGTAATTATTGTGTGCGCAGGTCTACCACGGCACGCCCAGTATGAAGTGCGGAAGAGCAAGCACTACCTTCGGGATGTACGCTGTGACGAGCAGCACAGGTATCCAGCAGAGCACCATGAGGGTGAGCGCCGGCTTCATTATCTCGTTGATAGGCGCGCCTCCGACGCGCCCGCTCAAATAGAGTACAGGGGCCGCCGGCGGCGTTATGCAGCCGAGCGCCGTGTTTACGCCTACAATGGCGGCGTAGTGGACGGGGTTGAAGCCGAGGTCAAGGATTATCGGCAGCAGTATCGGCGTGGTGAGCACGACGACGCTGATGTCGTCCATCAGCATTCCCATCAGCACGAGGAATACGTTTATCATAAGCATGACCACGATTGGGTCTTTTGAAATTGCATAGAAAAGATGCAGCACGCGGCCGGGAAGGTCTTCAAGTATGTAGAGGCGTGAAAGCATCGAGACGGAGTAGAGCATTATCATTATGACGCCCGTCGTTATCGAGCATTCGACGACGATGTTGAATAGCCCCTTCCATGAAAGGCCCTTGTAGATGTAGAGCCCTATCGGTATGCAGTAAAGCACCGCGAGCGCCGAGGCCTCCGTCGTCGTCATGATGCCGCCGTAGATGCCGCCAAGCACCATGATAGGCATGATGAGCGCCGGTATAGCGAGACGGCCGCGTTTCATGAACATGTCCATGCGTTCTTTGCCGCTGCGTTTCTGCTCGACAAAGACCTCTTTATTGTTGCGGAGCATCCAGACGTTGATGAGGCTGAGCAGGATTATCGTGATTATTCCAGGTCCAATTGTGGAGAGGAAGCAGGCAAGCACAGAGATGCCGCTTATCCACGCGAAGATGATGAGCGTCGCGTTCGGCGGTATGAGCAGTCCCAGCAGCGATGCGTTCGCCATCAGCGCGCAGGCGTGGCCCATTGGGTAGCCGCCGGCGCGAAGACGCGGGAACATGATTGCGCCGATGCAGGAAAGCGTTGCGCAGGCCGCGCCGCATATAGAGCCGAAGACCGCGCAGGAGACGACGGCTACGATTCCGAGGCCGCCCTTTATGTGTCCTACGAAAACGTCCACCATGTCTATCAGTTTTTCAGCGATGCGTCCGCGCTCCATGATGCCGCCGGCCAGTATAAACATAGCGATGGCGATGAGCGAGACGGAATTCATCTGCGTGAAGCCGTACGGCAGCAGCTGCGACGGCGGGTAGCCAACGCCTCCCACGCCTCCGAAGAATATAAGCCACGCGCATGAGGCCATGAAGCTTACCGGTACGGGAACTCCTATTGTGAGCGTCAGTATGAGAATCAGCAGGGCGATATAGATCATGCTGCTTCGCCTCCTTTAAAAAGTTTTTTGCCGGCGGAAATCATATCAAGCATGAAATACCAGCTCATTGAAAGCAGCCCGAGGAAAATCGAAAGATAAACGGTCCAGAGCGGGATGCGCCAGGCGACGGTCTTCGGCAGAGCGACAAAAGTCCCAAGCGGCCCCATGAAGCCGAAGATGAAAAACTCCCAGCCATACCATGTGAAGAGCAGCGTTACGCTGAAGGTGATAAAGGTGCGTACAAAGGTGAGGACCCTTTTTAAGGTTCCTTCTTTAAGATACGACTGCACGAGGTCGGCGGATACGTGCGTTCCGGCAAAGGCCCCGTAGCCGGCTCCCATGAAGTATAGCCAGAAGGCGAAGATCTTTATCCATTCCTCATAACCGTAGAGGTCCATCTCAAACGCGTAGCGCATGATGGTAGCGGCGCTGATGATAATCACCAGAAGCATCGCCATTACAAAACATACTATTGAATAGAAGCTTATCACAACTTTGTCAAAGAGATTCGACGGGCGTCTGAGAGAGATAGTCTCTTCCTCTGCAAGCAGCTCCATCATCTCGATGCGTTCTGTAGTTTCAGCCATTATAAAGGCCCCTTTCTTTTAAAAAGACAGTTGGATACAGAGGCTGTGAAAATACACAGTCTCCCTTACGGATAGCCGTCTTTTTCCGGGGCTTTATTCCAGTTTTTTGATTGTGTCGAGGTGGAGTTCTTCCTGAAGATTGTTGGTTGAGAGCGACGAAAGCCGCAGACAGGCGTAGATTTTAGGCGCGTCTGCGCAGAACGAGTCGGGAAGGAAAAGCCCCGCGCCGTCCTTTGACGCGCGCCGTCCGGCCTGAGCCAGAAAACTGAGCGCGGAGAGTGCAAAGGGAGAATTTTTTTCTAAAACGGAAGAAATTGAGGCGGTGGATTCTATCCTTACATCGCCAAAATTAAAGTCGGTGCGGATGTCGTTTAGGCCGTCGAAGCCGGCGACAATGGAGAGAAATATTACGGATACGAGAAGGCAGAGCGCTGATGTCTTAAGAAATCTGGTTTGATGTACCATTGCCGCATCCCCTCTCTATCCATTTTTGGACAACTGATATATTACAACAGTTTCCCTCTTTTGTGTAGGATTATATCCTCTAGGAAGTTGAGTGTAAAGCGAACTTTAATGTATTGCCATTTATGAATTATTGTTATGAACGCCCGATAAAAAGTTAAATAGGATTTTTGCGGCTTCGCTGCGATTTTTGCCTCCGCGCGCGGGAGCGTCGCGCGTTACGCGGCGAAGCTGTCACAGCGAGAGCTTCGCCCATTCTGTGCCGCTGACAAAACCGTTTTCCCACAGCGCCGCCATCGTCTCCATGATTCCCCTTTTAAAGCAGTAGGGCTGCGACTTGCCTTCGTGATAACGCGACATGGAGGAGGCGCCAAGCCACCTGCTGTTTGGGACGGAAGTTGCGCCGGGCGCCGCAAGCACGCGGTGGACGCCAAACTCCACAGCCAAAGCGCCGCCCTCTTCGCACTGCGCGCGCGCCGCACAAAGCGCCAAATCAAAACGAACGGCGCAGCGGCAGTGCGCCGCGCGCCAACGCGGAGACGAGGCGTCGCCCGCTTCCAGCGGGCGGCCGTCCAGCGACGAATAGACGGGGCAGAAAGGCGGAGAAAGCTTTGGGAAGGCAAGTTTTTTTATGCCGCTGAGCGCAGGCTCCATTACGCAGGAGTGCGCCGCGTTAGGCACTCTGAGGCGGTGGTGCGCAATTTTTGCCATCTCCATATCGCGTTCAGCCTTTATCATGGCCTCCGTTTTGCCGGAGAGGACTACTGAGGTGCCGCTGTTCACCGCGGCTACGGAGAGGCCTTCGTAACGCGCCGCAAGCTGCATGGCACAGCTATAAGAGGCCTCCATTGCAGTCATGACGCCCCTTTCTTTTATAGCGTCTATTAGCGCCGCGCGGCGGCAGACGAAGCGCAGGATGTCTTCAAAGCATGCCATTTTGGAGACGGCCATAGCAGTCAGCTCGCCCAGCGAGTGGGGCAGCATCATATCTGGCGCGGCGCCCCACGCCATATACTGAAAGGCCGCAGCCGCTCCGTAGACGAAGACGGCTATCTGTTCGTCGGCGCTCGTTCTTGCGCGCCCTCGCGCAAGAAGCGGATAGATCGAAAGCTCCGCCGCGGCGGGTTCTGATGAGACGACCGCCTCCGCCCTTGTCAGATATTCGCAAAAGACGGGCATGACGCGCGCCAGTTCGCGCGCCGGGACGGGGCCCGATGCGCCCTGCCCTGGAAAGGCGAATATCAGCGTTGAGGCCCGTGCCGTGGGCTGCGGTTCTTTTAAAAGCAGCGCCGCCTCGCGCGCGCTTGATGAGACTATGGCGCGCCGTAATTTTTTTGCCGGAACAAGCAGGCTGTTTTTAGAGATTTCAGAAAGCGAGCGCCGTCCCGAAAGCAGAAGTTCGGCCGCCTCAAAGCAGACTCTTTGAAGTTCAAACGGGCTTTCCGCCGAAAGCGTCACCGCAAGCGGCGGACTTTCCGTATTATTTTCCGACGCAGAAATTTCCGAATACTTTGTCAAGAAGCTCCTCCGCGGCGTCCAGTCCGAGCAGCGAGGCGAGGTGTCCGCGCGCCTCGGCGAGGCACGAGAGAACGAGGTCGCCGCCCGCCTGAGCCGTAAGCGCGGCCGCCGCCTCTGTCAGCGCGGATGCTGCGTTTATCAGGCATTCCATCTGACGGGCGGTTACGGCGCAGCCGCCCGAGAGGCTCTCGCCGCCCGAGACGGAGGCGATGATGAGTTCCTTCATCTCCTCTATGCCTGAGCCGGTTGCGGCAGAGACGGATATGACGGGGCTTTTCGGAAATTTCAAGCGCAGGCTCTCTTCGCAGACGACCTGCGGAAGGTCGCTTTTGTTGAGGACGATCACATGATTTTTGCCGGTGGGCAGCAGCTCCGCGCCGTTTTCTGAAAACGGCTCAGAGCCGTCCAGTATCCAGAGCACTACGTCCGCCTCCTCCATTGATTTCAGCGAGCGGCGCACGCCCATGGCCTCTATCTCGTCGTCAGTTGCGCGAATGCCAGCCGTGTCTATTATCCTGATCGGCAGTCCTTTGTGGATGAAGGTCTCTTCGATGCTGTCGCGCGTCGTTCCAGGGGTGGCGGTGACGATGGCGCGGTTTTCGCAAAGCAGCGCGTTCAGCAGCGAGGATTTTCCAACGTTCGGCCGGCCTATTATCGCGGCGCGCACGCCTTCGCGCAGCAGCATCCCGCTGCGGCAGCGCTGGATGAGCGCGGCGCAGTCGCTAGAAAGCGCCGTTAGGCGCAAGAGGCTCTCGTCCTTTGTGATGAAGCCTTCGCCCTCCTCGGGAAAATCAAGATCCACCTCAAGCGCGGCGGTGAGTTCCGTCAGCGCCTCCATGAAATTTTTTATCTCCGAGGTTAGGCTGCCTTGCAGCGAGCGCGCGGAGGCTTTAAGCGCCTCGTCGCTCCTTGCCTTGATTATCCCAAGCACGGCCTCCGCCTGCGCCAGGTCCATGCGCCCGTTTATGAAGGCGCGGCGCGTGAACTCTCCCGGCAGCGCAAGCCGCGCGCCAAGCCGGCACAGCTCCGCCACACAGCGCTGCGCCGCTATCAGCCCTCCGTGGCACTGTATCTCCGCGCTCTCCTCGCCAGTGTAGCTCCCGCCGCGCTCAAAACGGACGGCAAGCGCTTCGTCAAAGGGCTCGCCGTCCGCGCCGCAAAGCGAAACGAGCGTCATATACCTCGCGGGCTGGCTCTCAAAGGGCCGCTTTGATTTGAACATTTTGCCGGCAAGCGCGGACGACCCGCAGCCGGAGACTCTGACTATTGAAATACCGCTTTCGCCCCAAGCGGTGGCGACGGCGGCTATGATATCTTCTCTCATGGATCTCGCTCCGATTTATATAAAAGTCACTTAATGATAAACCATACGACGCGCGCGGTAAATCAGTGAAAAGAAAAAGCCGGAGGCGAGAGCCCCCGGCTTTGAAAATTTTATTTGGTCGCGCGGATGTTTTACAGCGACTTTATAGCCTCTGCGAGACGCTTTGCGCCCTCGTCTATCTCTTGTGGCTGTGCGAAGGTGAAACAGGTGCGCATGAAGTCGAGCCCCGTGTTTGGCTCCGCGTAGAAGGCGGGGCCGGTGACGAAGGCAACGCCGTGTTCTATCGCCTTCATAAAGAGCTTCTGGGAATCAATGCCGGGAACCTGGAGCCAGAAGAAGAAACCGCCCTCCGGCGTGTGATAGGTGGTGTTGGCCGGCAGATATTTTTTGAAGGCCGCGTCCATAGCGTCGCGTTTTTTTCCGTAATGCGCGATTATCTTCGGCAGGAAGCCGTCCAGATGGCCGAGGCGGCAGTATTCGTAGACGAGCGCCTGTGATACGACGCTTGTGCAGAGGTTGGTGCCCTGCTTTATCATCACCATCTTCTGGATGAGCGCGGGGTCGCCCACTATCCACGCCACGCGCGTGCCTGGGGCCAGTATCTTTGAGAAGGAGCAGGCGTAGACGACGCGTCCGCTGTTCTTTTTGTCGAGCGAGAATATTGTGGGGACGTGCTCGCCGTTGTAGCGCAGATGTCCGTAAGGGTCGTCTTCAAAGATCACGAGGTCGTACTTTTCGGCGATCTCAAGCAGCTTTTCGCGGCGTTCGAGCGAGAGCGTAGCGCCCGACGGGTTCTGGAAGTTTACGATAGTGTAGATGAATTTGATTTTATGCCCGTCCTTGATGCCCTGTTCGATGACGCCGGGCAGCAGGTCGACGCAAAGGCCGTCCTTGTCGCATGGCACGGAGAGAAAACGCGCGCCGCGGTTGCGCATCGCGTGAAGCGCGCCGGGATAGGTGGGGCCTTCGGCGATTATGGTATCTCCGTCGTTGAGCAGCACGGAGCAGAGAAGGTCCATGCCCTCCTGTGAGCCGGTGGTGATGAGCATCTCGTTGGCGCCGGTCTCACGGCCCATGCGAGGCGCCATCCATTTTGCGATGTATCCCTTGAGAGGTTCATAGCCGTCGGTCGCGCCGTACTGAAGAATATCCTTTCCCTCGCGCGTCAGGATCTGCGCGGCCTCTGCGAATTCAGCTACGGGAAAGACTGCGGGGTCTGGGTTGCCGCCCGCGAAGGAGATGACTCCGGGCGTCTTCGTATATTTTAGAAGCGCGCGAATTGGAGAAGGCTTAACATTTAACGCTATCTCTGAAAGTTTTGAATCCCAATTGATCGTGCCCATAAAAAATCCCTCCAAAATTAAGGTTTAATCGTATTATACACGTTTTCCCAAAACTAGGCGGCACGGACAACTGATGTATTAATTGTCCGCACCACGGCGTTCATCTTGCAAATAAGCGGCTCATAACGCGTACTTTTTTCAAGCCTTCATGAGAAAAAGATGTTATTATAAGCACGGCGGTTCTATAAAAGCTATAATTAAAAGCGAGAAAAGGCTATAAAAAAGGCTATAAACGGAAGGAAGACAAAACAATGAATGCAAACCTCCTGCTCAACAGCCAAGATCTGCGAAAACTCAAAGACGGCAACATATTCAAAGCCATCTTCGTAGTGAGCGCGCTTGCCCAGAAGAGCGATAAAAACGGAAAAACATATTATGACATAACGGTCTCGGATTCTTTTGGAAGCGTAGAGGCCAAGGTGTGGTCCGACGGACAGTGGCTCGATAAATCAGAGTCCTTGCCGCAGAACGAGGACGACAGGCTCGACGCGGATAAAATATTGCAGCTTATCGGCAAAAGCGTCGGCGTCAACGGGAAGGTGACGGAATACCGCGGGCTGCCTCAGTTCAACTTCACGAAGCTGACGCTGCTCAATCAGGAAAAATATACGCCGGCCTCCTATATGCCGCGCTCTCCGATCCCGGTCGAAGAGCTGCTTGCGCGCTTTGAGAAATTAAAGTCCGAGTGCGGAGGAGAGGCGGGGGAGTTCATAGCAAAGGTATTCGAGGGGGAGCTGTGGAACCGTTTCCGCGACTGGCCCGCCGCCGTCAGCCACCATCACGCCTACGCAAACGGCCTGCTTGAGCACACGCTCTCCGTCGCCGAGTGCGCGCGCGCCATGGCTTTTTCCATGCGGGAGGCCGGTTACGACGTCGACACGGACGTCGTAATAGCGGGCGCTCTGCTGCACGACATCGGCAAACTTGATTCCTACAAGATGATCTCCGTGCCTGAGATAACGATAGAGGGCGCGCTGCTCGACCATGTGGCGCAGGGCTACATGCGCTTCACGGAGCTTGCCGCGCGCTACGGCCTCGGCGACAAAACGCGTCTGCACCTCGCGCACATCATCCTGAGCCACCACGGACAGCGCGAATACGGCTCGCCCGTCGTTCCGGCCACGCCGGAGGCGATGATCGTCTCTTCATCCGACGAGCTGGATTTCAGGATGTTCTGCTGGAACGACTCCGTCAAGAACCTGAGCGACGAGCAGCCAATCTCCGCGTGGAACAACTCGACGCAGCGCAGGTTCTGGAAAAAGTAAAATGTCGAAGGAGCTCGTCATCTCCGCCGATAACGATGGACGCCGCGTAGACCGCGTGCTGCGCGTGCTCTGGCCACAGGTGCCGCTCGGCGCGATAATGAAGGCGATACGCACCGGCGAGGTGCGTCTTAACGGCAAAAAGACAAAGCAGGAGGCGCGCCTCTCTGAAGGAGACCGGCTGTCGCTGCCGTGGAGCGACGAGATGCGCGACGCCCCAGCCGCGCCAGCGCACGCCGCGCGGGAATATCCTCCGCTTGAGACGCTCTACAAAGACGATAAGATTTGGATAGTCAACAAGCCGGCAGGGCTGCTCACCCAGCCAGACGTGAAGGGCGGAGACTCTCTCATCACGCGCGCGCTTGCCGAGCTTAAATGGAGCCGCGCCGACTACAGCCCCGCAACTGTGCAGAGGCTTGACAGAAACACAAGCGGCGCGGTCGTCATAGCGCTGACCGGAGCCTCCCAGAGAGGCCTTGCCGAGCTTATAAGGCTCCACAAGATACGCAAGATCTATCACGCCGTCGTCGAAGGGCAGACGGAGCCCGAGGGGCGCATAGAGCTGCCTCTGCTCAAAGAAAACTCGACAAACACGGTAAAGCCCGACGTAAGCGGCCAGCCGGCTCTTACGCTCTATAAAAAAATATCAAGCGCCGGCTCAAACTGCGTAGTCGAGGCGGAGCTGGTGACGGGGCGTCCGCATCAGGCGCGCGTACACCTTGCGGCGATAGGACATCCGATAGTCGGAGATACGAAATACGGCAAAGGTTCCGGCGCGAAAAGGCCGCTGCTGCACGCCTACAAACTCATCTTCCCAGACGACGCGTCGCTTCCGGCTGAACTCAGGAAAAAAACGATAACGGCGCCGCTGCCGCCCGATATCTTAAAATACGAAAACTGACCGCACCCATGGCTTCGGGCCGGCCTGAATGTAAGGAAAGTGCTGCCAATGAGATGTGACCTGTGTAAAGAAAAACCGTGCGGCGAGGGGACGCCCTGTTCTGTTTGCGACGCCTCCTCGCTGTACGCGGACAGCGAGGAACACCGCGTCATGCGCGCCGCCTCAGAGGTTGAGGCGGAATACTATGGCGAGAAGAACCGCATAGAAGAAATAATAATCTTCGCGCAGAAGATGGGATATAAAAAAATCGGAGTCGCCTTCTGCAAAGCCTTTTCGGAAGAGGCGGAGAAGCTCTGCGCGGTGCTTTCAAAATATTTTGAAATAGAAACGGTCAACTGCAAAGTCTGCGGAATACCCAAGGCGGAGATAGGCGCGATGGAGAGCGACAGGATAGGCAAAATATCCTGCAACCCGATAGAGCAGGCGAAGGTGCTAGAAGCGGCCGGCACGGAGCTGAACCTCGTGCTCGGCCTGTGCGTCGGGCACGACGCGCTCTTTTTGAAACACTCGCACTGTCTTGCCGTCCCAGTCGCGGTAAAGGACAGAGTGATGGCCCACAACCCGATGGGCGCGCTCTACTGTTCCGCCATCTACAAAAGAATGTTGAAAAAGGCCTGTAAAGACAACGAATGCGATGATTAAGGACTAAAAAACATTAACAATGCGCCATTGTAGGTGAGACTTCCACCGTGGCGCTTTTGTCTTTGCGGCCAGGATCCTATCGTTTTTTTGCCGTAAGCTCTGAAAGCTCTTTCATCTCCTTTGCGTAATTAAGCACCTTTACGTAAATGTTATATAAAAATATAACACATACAGCAGGACAATGTTATTATAATCTATGTTGAGAAGCACAATAATTTTAAACTGTAAGGATGATGTTATGAAAAATTTTGTCAGAGCTTTTGCTTTTTTTGTCTTCGTGACGGCGCTTGCGCCTTTGGCTGCGCAGGAGGCGCTGGCCTCGTCTCCGCTTAAAGCTCAGGAGCCTTCCGCTGCCTTTACCAAGTGGAACGGAGCCGTCCACTCTAAAGCATCAGCCCGAGCCAAACCCCTTTCTAAGGCGACGGATTACGGCTACGCGCCTTCTCCAGTCAACTGGAGCCATCTTGACAACGTAGCCTACGGCATCGGAGGCGCCGCCTCTTTGAAAAGGGCGGCCACGCTTCCTTCAAGCTATGATTTACGAGAGCGTATGCCCGCCGTGAGAAACCAGTATCCTTTTGGGAACTGCTGGACGCATTCTGCTATGTCGGCCACGGAATCCAACCTTATCACGAAAGGGCTTGCCAATTCTCAAGACGTTTTTCTCTCCGAATGGTATCTGACCTATTTTGGGTATAATCCTACCTCCGTTTTTCCCTCTTTTACCAATAGCAGTGGAGCCCCATATCACAGTGCGGGGGCCGACGACTGGAGGGCCGTTGCGCTTCTTTCCAGAGGCACAGGCGCTGTTTCTGAGGCGCTCTGCCCTACGCCTAAAGAACTCTCTGAGGTGTATGTTCCAGCTGAGATGAACAGAGGCTACAAGCTCCTAAACGCGCTCTATCTCGGCAACCTCATGAAAACAGAGGTCTCTGTCGTTCTTACACCAGGAAGAAAAGAAATGCTCAAAGAGGCGCTTATGCGGTACGGCGCTCTTTCTGTCGGGCTACTATACGAAGACAGCGCCTATGATAAAAAGACCTGCGCATTTTATTCCGGCGCACCCTATTCTAAGACGAACCACGCAGTGACTGTGGTAGGATGGGATGATGAGTATTCGTTTGATGCTGCGAGCCTTGATAAAAAGCCGGAAAAGCCGGGCGCGTGGATAGTGCGCAACAGCTGGGGCGCAGACTGGGGCCTTGACGGATATTTTTACGTCTCTTACGAGGAGCCGAGCCTGTGTGACGGCGTAGTCTACGACACCGCGCCGGCATTGTCAAAAGAGAATATCTATCAATATGACCCGCTTGGCACCGTCGGTTTTGTAGGGTACGGCGATAAAGCGAGCTTTGCCAATATGTTCACGGCAAAAGGGAACGAAGCGGTAACCTCAGTGGCCTTTTATACCTCCGCACCGGATCAGAAGTGCACGATACAGATATACACGAGGTGCGCCGCCTCTCCTGTGGACGGAAAGCTCGCTGCGACGCAAACTCTTTCTATAGGCGCTCCCGGCTATCATACGGTGGCCCTTGACACCCCCGTACGTGTGGCTAAAGGCTCGAAATTCTCAATAGTGGTACATACTTCGTCCGATAAGACGCCGTATCTTATACCGGCCGAATATGTGCTGGAGAATTACTCTGAAAGCGCCGCCGCAAACGCAGGCGAGGGGTGGATATCCCCCGACGGGGAAATTTTTGACGATATACTCTCAGACGACGGGATGGGAGCCGATTCCAAGGCAAGCGTCTGTCTCAAAGCCTTTACGGTGGACGACCCTGAGTCGTCAGGCGGCTGTTCCGCCGGAGCCTACGGCCTTATCTTGTTTGCCGCAGCAGTCCCGTTTGTCAGAAGACGCGGGCGCGGGAGGCCTATAAAATAAGGCGGAATTGAAACGAAAGCGGAAAAGCCGGCCGCTTCTTGACAAAAAGCGGCTCTATGCCTCATAATACCGGTTGTCGGGAAACCGAACTTCTATTATATACTTCAAATAAATTAAAAACAGGCGATACCTGTCTATTGACAGTTGTCGCTTTTTTGCTATAATTTCCATTTGTACGATTGTACATTCTCATCAAATTCTGGAATGGGGAGGATGCTCCCATGCAGGTTAGACAGACTTCGGGTAAAGCATTTGAACGGCGTGTTGTTTTTGGCAGGGAAAAGAATTTAATTGCACTGCCAGATCTGGTTGAGGTACAGCGCAACTCATACCGGTGGTTTTTTCAGGCGGAGACCGCGCCTGAAAAGCGTAATTCACAGGGGCTGCAGGAGCTTTTCGACGAAATATTCCCGATCGAAAGCTATGACGGCTCATTCGCGCTGGAATTAGTAAGTTATTACGTCGATCCAGTTCCGATCAGCCTGGATGAAGCCCGCAGCAGGGACCTTACGTGGTCGAGACCGCTGCGTGCGAAGATCCGCCTGATCAACAAAAAGAGCGGCGAAATAAAAGAAGAGGAAATCTATCTCGGCGATTTCCCCACAATGACGGATAGAGGAACATTCATCATCAACGGAACGGAACGCGTCGTGGTAAACCAGTTGGCCCGCTCGGCCGGCGTCTACTACAGCGCTGATCTCGGCATCCCCGGACAGGAGACCTTCGTAGCGAAGCTCATCCCTGACCGCGGCGCCTGGATAGAGTTTGACCTTGCGCCCGGAGAGCTGCTCTCCGTCAAGATAGACAACCGCAAGAAGATACCGGTCACTATGATGCTTAGAGCCTTCGGCATCCAGAGCACCGACGAAATCATCTCTCTCTTCGACGGCAAGGAGATCGAAAAGGATCTCGTTGGCGACGACGTGCGCGGAAT
Organism: Cloacibacillus sp.; assembly: GCA_036655895.1. NCBI lineage: Bacteria > Thermotogati > Synergistota > Synergistia > Synergistales > Synergistaceae > Cloacibacillus > Cloacibacillus sp. The sequence goes on from JAVVPF010000017.1 coordinate 15,069, forward strand.
GCTGCTCGCAGAGGACATTCTCTCCGCGGACGGCTCCGGCGTGGTTGAGATACGCAAGAACACAAGGCTCTCAAAGGAACACATGGAGGTTCTGTGGAACCACGGCCGCACGAAGGTGTGGGTGTGGGACATCGACCCCGCGCTTGCCGTCACCATCGAGCGCGACAACACCGACTCTCCCGACGCGGCTATGCTGGAACTCTTCCGCAAGCTGCGCCCCAACGAACCTGCGCGTATGGAAAACGCGCGCGAATATATCACGAGCATATTCTTCGACCAGCGCAGATACAACCTGGGCCGCGTGGGCCGCTACAAGATAAACCGCCGCCTGCAGCTTGACATTGCCAGCACGGAACGTCTTCTGACCGTTACGGACATCGTTTCAATAATAAAGGGCCTCATCCGTCTGCGTGACGGAGAGGAGCACATGGACGACATCGACCATCTCGGCAACCGCCGTGTGCGCGCGGTGGGCGAACTGCTGCAAAATCAGGTGAGGATAGGTCTGCTCCGCATGGAGCGCATAGCGCGCGAACGTATGACGACCACGCCGGACCTTGCCGCCGCAATGGCGAAGGACCTCATCAACGTGCGACCGATTTCGGCCGCGCTGCGCGAGTTCTTCGGCTCCGGCCAGCTCTCGCAGTTCATGGACCAGACGAACCCGCTTGCCGAACTTACGCACAGACGCCGTCTGTCGGCGCTCGGCCCCGGCGGCCTCTCGCGCGAACGTGCGGGATTTGAAGCGCGCGACGTCCACCATACGCACTACGGACGCGTCTGCCCTATAGAAACGCCGGAAGGCCCGAACATAGGCCTTGTCACGTCGCTTGCGACCTTCGCGCGTATCAATGAATACGGCTTTCTCGTCTGCCCGCGCCGCGCGGTGGTAGACGGGCAAGTCACGGAGAAGATCGTATATCTCTCCGCCGACGACGAGGACGAATACTACGTCGGACGCGCGGATATGCCGATGGACGACGATGGGCGCATCATCCCAAGCAGCACCGGCGGCATCTACGTGCGTCACCATGACAACACGATAGAGATAAAGCCGGAGGAGCTTGACTACCTCGACATTTCGCCGAAGCAGATAGTCTCCATCTCGACGGCGCTCATTCCGTTCCTTGAACACGACGACGCGAACCGCGCGCTGATGGGCTCCAACATGCAGCGTCAGGCCGTTCCGCTCGTATTCCCGGACTCGCCGATAGTAGGGACGGGCATTGAGCACCGCATAGCGAAGGACTCAGGTTCCTGCGTAGTTTCAAGACGCGCCGGTACGGTCTCCTACGTCGACGCGGACAGGATCGAGATAGACACGGACGACGGCGGACACGACGAATACAAGATGCCGAAGTTCAGGCGCTCCAACCAGGGCACCGTCATCCATCAGCGTCCTATAGTCTATACAAACCAGCATGTCGACGCCAATGAGATCATCGGAGACGGACAGGCCTGCGAAGAGGGCGAACTCGCTCTCGGACGCAACGTCGTAGTCGCCTTCGTCTCATGGGAGGGCTACAACTTTGAAGACGCCATCCTGCTCTCGCAGAAGCTGGTAAAAGAAGATTTCTACACATCTATACATATAGAGGAATACGAGGTCGAAGCCCGCGACACGAAGCTTGGCCCCGAAGAGATCTCGCGCGACATCCCGAATGTCGGCGAAGACGCTCTTAAGAACCTCGACGAAGACGGCATTGTGCGCGTCGGCGCCGAGGTCAAGGCGGGAGACATTCTGGTAGGCAAGGTGACGCCCAAGGGCGAATCCGACCAGTCGCCGGAAGAGAAGCTGCTTCGCGCCATCTTCGGCGAAAAGGCGCGCGAGGTGCGCGACACCTCCCTGCGCGTGCCGCACGGCGAGGGCGGAAAGATAGTCGAGATAAAACGCCTTTCCCGCGAAAAGAACAGCGAAGACCTCAGCCCCGGCGTCAACGAGGTGGTGAAGGTCTACGTCGCCCAGTTCCGTAAGATAACGGAAGGCGACAAGATGGCCGGACGTCACGGAAACAAGGGCGTCGTCTCTCGGATAATGGCGGAGGAGGATATGCCTTACCTTTCCGACGGTACGCCTGTCGACGTAGTGCTGAACCCGCTGGGCGTTCCGAGCCGAATGAATCTCGGGCAGGTGCTTGAAACTATGCTCGGCTTCGTCGCCATGCAGCGCGGATACAAGGTCGTAACGCCTGTCTTCGAGTCCGCTACGGCTGAGGACATAGCGCCCGACGTCAAGTGGATACAGGAGCACAAGTATCCCGAGATGCGCGACGACTGCAAGATCACCATCTTCGACGGACGCACCGGCGAGCCGATGGCAAATCAGGTCATGGTGGGCGTCATGTACATGCTGAAGCTGATCCACCTTGTAGACGACAAGATCCACGCGCGTTCAATAGGCCCGTACAGCCTTATCACCCAGCAGCCGCTGGGAGGAAAGACGCAGTTCGGAGGCCAGCGCTTCGGAGAAATGGAAGTCTGGGCGCTTGAAGGCTACGGCGCGGCTCACATGCTTCAGGAGATGCTGACGGTGAAGTCAGACGACATCCGCGGACGCCTAAAGACCTACGAACGTATCGTAAAGGGCGAGAACCTGGCGAAGCCCGGAGTGCCGGAATCGTTCCGAGTGCTCATAAAGGAACTTCAGGGACTTGCGCTCGACGTGGAGATAAAATACGCGGACGGCAGCTTCGGCGAGCTTGTGCTCAACGATGATGACGACGATAAGAACGTGCGCCACGTCTCGTTCAAGCCGGACTCAACTGTGGACGACTTAGACGCGGCCTTTGCGCCCGAGATGGCGTCTCCGGCGAAGGCCGCGGCGGGTGCGGGCGACGACCTCTTCCACGAGAGCGCGGCGGAATACAGCGCATTTGAGCTGCACGAGACCGACGAAGAGAAGGACGCCGCGATTTTAGGCGACGATTTATTTGAAAGCGGAACAAAAACCGGTGAGCAGGGGGATGAATATTAATGGCAAACGCAGGACATGAAATTGCCGGAGTAAGAATGAAGCTCTCCTCTCCCGAGAGAGTAAGGGAACTTTCCAGCGGAGAGGTCAAAAAGCCGGAAACGATAAACTACAGGTCGCTCCGCCCCGAAAAGGACGGCCTATTCTGCGAGCGTATCTTTGGCCCCATCAGGAGCTATGAGTGCGCCTGCGGAAAATACAAGCGCAGCGGTCCCAAGTTCCGCGGCGTCGTCTGCGAGCGCTGCGGAGTCGAAGTCACCGACAACCGCGTGCGCCGCGAAAAGATGGGCCACATCGAACTTGCGGCACCCGTTGTACATATATGGTACCTCCGCGGCATCCCGAGCCGCCTCAGCCTTCTGCTGGGCGCTTCTACGAAGGATCTTGAAAAGGTGGTCTACTTTGCGCCTACGCGCCGCAGGGAGAAGGTCTTCAAGGTCGTAAGCGAAGGCCGCAGGCCAGACCTCGCGCGCCGCGGCACGCTGATGACCGCCTCTGAGGAACGCATCCACCGCTTCTACGACCCTAAGTTCAAGGCTGAAGAGGCTTTCCGCGTCTCCAGAGTAGAAGAGGTGCCGGCTGAAGAGGGCGACATCGTAACGGCCGCTCAGGTGAGCCGTTTCCGCAGCGACTTCGGCGACGACCTCTTCAAGGTCGAGCCGGCCTACAGGATAATAAAAGACGACGCGGAGGACGGTTCTGCTGAGATAGTCTCCGATTCAAAGATGAAGGCCATGAAGGGCCGCGATCCCGAGCTTAGGGCGGAACGCGCAGTTCTCAACAATCAGGAGGCGTACATTGTAACGGCTGTCGTGCGCCTTCCGTTTGCGAAGAACGACGTCATCTCCGACACGGAGCTGCACCTCTATTCGCAGAAATATCCGAAGCGCTTTCTGACGGCGGAGGAGACGGAGACGATAGAGGATCCGTGCTACATCGTCATAGAGGGCGGAGAATCGCCCTTTACGCGCGGAGATATCGTAATCGAGCGCGAAGAGGCGATATGCGCGGCCTACGACAAAGGCTTCCAGGCTGGCATAGGCGCAGAAGGCGTATTCACGCTGCTTCGTCAGATAGACATAGACACGCTGGTGGATCAGCTCCGCGAGGAGATCGCGGAGAGCTCCGGCCAGAAAAAACGCAAGCTGGTAAAGAGGCTCCAGGTAGCGGAGGATTTCCGCAAGAGCGACTCGCGTCCTGAGTGGATGGTGCTTTCCGTGCTTCCAGTCATCCCGCCCGACCTTCGTCCTATGGTCCAGCTGGACGGCGGACGCTTTGCAACCTCCGACCTGAACGACCTCTACCGCCGCGTCATAAACCGCAACAACCGTCTGCGCAAGCTTCAGGAGCTTAAGGCGCCTGAGATCATCGTGCGCAACGAAAAAAGAATGCTCCAGGAATCCGTTGACGCGCTCATCGACAACGGACGCCGCGGCAAGGCCGTCCTTGGTGCGGGAAACCGACCGCTCAAGAGCCTTACCGACCTGCTGCGCGGCAAGAAAGGCCGTTTCCGCCAGAACCTTCTCGGAAAGCGCGTCGACTATTCCGGCCGTTCAGTCATCGTCATCGGGCCGTACCTGAAGATATACCAGTGCGGACTTCCGAAGCAGATGGCGCTTGAACTCTTCAAGCCGTTCGTCATGCATAAGCTTGTTGAAAGCGGACTCGCCCCCAACGTAAAGAGCGCGCGCCGCTTCATCGAGCGCGGCCGCGACGAGGTATGGGGCATCCTTGAAGAGATAATCAAGGACCACCCAGTAATGCTGAACCGCGCGCCTACGCTGCACCGTCTCGGCATCCAGGCCTTTGAGCCGGTCCTCATAGAAGGAAAGGCCATCCGTCTGCATCCGCTCGTCTGCACCGCCTTCAACGCGGACTTCGACGGAGACCAGATGGCCGTCCACGTCCCGCTTTCTCTTGAGGCGCAGACCGAGGCAAGGGTGCTCATGCTCTCCTCCAACAACCTGCTCTCTCCGGCAAGCGGCAAGCCGGTCGTCACTCCGACGCAGGACATCATCCTCGGCGTCTATTACCTTACGACGATAACCGACGGCATGAAGGGCGAGGGAATGCACTTCCGCAATTTTGAAGACGTATTCGCGGCGCTCGACCATGAACTGGTACACGTCAACACGAAGGTCTACCTCAAAAAGGCGCCTGAGTGGGAGTGCGAAACGATAGACGGAAAATGGATAGAGACATCGCCGGGCCGCGTGCTGTTCAACAACGCGCTGCACCCGGGCTTCCGTTATAAGAACGAAACAATAAACAAGAAGGAAATGGGCAAGCTGCTCGACGACGCCTACGACAAGGTTGGGCAGACCGGAATGGTCAATATGCTCGACGCTTTGAAGACGCTAGGCTATCGCTGGTCCACAGTAAGCGGCATAAGCCTCGGCGTCGGCGACGTCATCGTGCCTAAGGAAAAGAAAGAGATACTTTCCAAGACGATGGACGTTGAAGAGGATCTCACGGCTCAGTTTGAAATGGGCATCCTCACCGAAGACGAATATATGCGCCAGAAAGACATACTCTGGTCCGACGCGGGACGCAACATCGCCGACAGGATCATGGACAGTATGGAGATGGGCAACCCTCTGCGCATCATGGTCGACTCTGGTGCTCGAGGCTCCCGCGGACAGGTGGCTCAGATGGCCGGCATCCGCGGCCTCATGGCCGACCCGTCGGGACGCATCATACGCTACCCGATAGTCGCTAACTTCAAAGAGGGGCTCAACACGCTGGAATACTTCATTTCAACGCACGGCGCCCGAAAGGGGCTTGCCGACACCGCCCTTCGTACCGCTAAGTCCGGCTACCTGACGCGCCGCCTCGTCGACGTCGCGCAGGACCTCATCGTCATGGACGAGGACTGCGGCACGCATCACGGCGTCGAAATACGCCCGCTGCTCCAGCAGGACGGCAAGGCCACCATCTCAATGACGGAACGCCTCGCGGGACGCATAAGCCTCGAAGATGTGAAACATCCCGAGACCGGCGAGCTGCTGCTTGAAAGAAACGAAGAGATCAGCGTCGAAAAGGCGAAATATATAGACTCCTTGGGCGTCACCTCGATATGGGTGCGCAGCCCGCTCACCTGCGGACTTCGCCACGGCATCTGCCGCACCTGCTACGGGCGCGACCTTGCCACCAGAAAGCGCGTCGCCATCGGAGAATCAGTAGGCGTAGTGGCGGCCCAGTCCATCGGAGAACCCGGCACGCAGCTTACGATGCGTACCTTCCACACAGGCGGCGTACGTCAGTTCACCGGAGAAGACATCACGCAGGGCCTTCCGAGGATCGAGCAGCTCTTTGAAGTTCGCCGTCCCAAAAAGGTCGCAATCTTGGCCGAAGATACAGGCACCCTGATAGAGATCCGCGAGATGGACGGAAAGCGCAAGCTGATACTGTCAAAGGAAAAGGAAGACGGCACGGAAGAGCGCGTATCATACAACATCCCCGCCTCCCAGAACCTCCTCTCCGGCATCGAAGAGGGCGCTCAGATAACGAAGGGCCAGCTGCTCACTGAGGGATACATCGACCCGCAGCAGCTCCTTGAAGTCGAAGGCCTTGAGGCCGTTCAGCACTATCTGCTTGACGGCATTCAGGAGGTCTATCGTTCACAGGGCGTCTCCATCAACGACAAGCATATAGAAACGATCCTCCGCAAGGTCGCGCCGGTAAACAGAGTGCGCGTCCTCAAAGAGGGAGACAGCGCCTTCGTCTCTGGCGAGCTCGTCTGGAAAGAGGACCTTGAAAAGTCCATAGACGAGATATGCCGCGAGAACGAAGAATCGCTTGCCGTCTCATACAACTTCCTTAAGGACTTCAAGAGCCTTGACCTTCCCGGCGAAGGCGAGACGGACCGCGGCGGCGTCATTAGCGGTTCTCTGAAAGCGGAACTTGAAACCATCCTCCAGTCCGGCGGCGCCGAGACTGAAATGGCGGGAGACGACGGACATGGCCCCGTGCGCGTCATAATCGGCGAAGCCAACTTCCGCCGTATGCTTGACGGCATGGAGATAATCGGTGATTTCGTAGACGCCGAAAGCGGAGAAACTCTCGTTGCCGACGGCACGAAGCTCGCCTTTGCGGAGCTTTCGACAATAGTTTCTGCGAAGCCTGTTCCCATCCAGGCGCGCGACATGAAGCTGCTTGAAGAGTTCAAGGGCAAGGCGTGGTTTGCGGCGGACGTCGAAGACGGCGCGCGTATACTTATCAAGGCCGACATGCCCCTTGACGACGAAGCGGTCGCGCTGATAAGAGAACACAACGTGCGCCAGATAAAACTCTGGAAGGCGCCCGAAGTGCTCAATATCACAGACGCGATGCACCACGTGCTCATTGAGCACTTCTTCGGCAAGCCGGTCACTCAGGCCTTCAACGCAGACGGCGAGATAATAACGGACATCCCGCACGTCATTGACGGTTCGGTTGTACGCGGCATCGTCGAAGGCGCGATCTCCGGCGTCGAAAGCGAAGACCTCATCCTTACAAAGGAGCGCGTGGTCAAGCTTCTCCTTACAGAAAAGGCTCTCGGCAAGATCCTTCTTGAACCGGTATACGGCAAGGACGGCAAACTTGCGGCCGACGCGGCGCAGGAGATAACCAGCTCCGTCATTGACAAGCTCGCGGCGTCCGGCGCTGAAAACGTCACGCTCCGCTCAAAGGCTGCCGCCTCGGAATACAAAAAACTGATACAGAGGCTCTCGTTCGTGCGCAGACTGCGCGAAGAACCGCAGTGGCGTCCCGTCGTACACGGCGTTACAAAGGCCGCGCTTGCGACAGACAGCTTCCTCTCCGCGGCGTCGTTCCAGCAGACGGCGCAGGTCCTTGCGGCAGCCGCCGTAAGAGGAGATGTGGACAGCCTCGTCGGCCTGAAAGAGAACGTCATCATCGGACTTCTCATTCCCGCCGGAACCGGCATCGAACGTCACCGCCGTGTAGAGATCACCGAAGTGGCCGACACTCCGGCCGCAGAAGACGAAGCGCTCGCAGTCTCCTTCAAGGGGTAAAAAAGCAAAGAAGCGACCGCGGATGCTTAATTTTTAAAAAATAGAAATATTTAAAAAATACAATGGCGGAAGACGCGTGTTTTATTGACACATGCGTCCTCCGCTGTTATTATATATCGGTGCGACTTTGCACAGGAGGTGTTCGTGTGCCTTTAAGTGAATTATCCTCCTCTCCGAGAAGCGCGGGTTTGAGCAGCGTCCTGCGGAAGCTCTCGAGAGGCGAAGTTACAAAGGTCTTTATCGCGCAGGACATCGACGAGAAACTTGCGGCAACGATAAAAATCGCGCTATCGGAAAAGAATATCCCCGTGGAGTACGCGGAGAGTTCACAAATGTTGGGAAGAGCCTGCGCGCTCAGTCGAAAGACGGCGGTAGCGGCAATTCTAAAAAAGTAAAAATAGTCATTACTAGGGAAAGGAGGGAGCTATTTGCCAACAATTAGCCAGCTTATTCGCAATGGCAGAGAAGAAAAGAGACGCACATCAAGCGCGCCTGCTCTTCAGGAGAATCCGCAGCGCCGCGGTGTTTGCACCCGCGTCTATACAGTGACGCCTAAGAAGCCTAACTCTGCTCTTCGTAAGGTCGCCCGTGTGCGCCTTACAAACGGAATCGAAGTTACAGCTTATATTCCGGGCGTCGGTCACAACCTTCAGGAGCACTCTGTAGTGCTTGTACGCGGAGGCCGTGTAAAGGACCTGCCTGGTGTCCGTTATCACATCATCAGAGGCACGCTTGACTGCGGCGGAGTTGAAAACCGTCGTCAGAGCCGTTCGTGCTATGGGGCCCGCAAGCCGAAGTAATAAGATATTTAATGGGAGGTAGTTTTTTATGCCGCGTAAAGGACATGTAAAAAAACGCATCACACCGCCCGATTCAGTCTATGCGAACCCCGCAATAGCAAAATTCATCAACTGCCTTATGCTCGGCGGTAAAAAGAGCACAGCAGAAAGAATTTTGTACGGAGCACTGGATCTGGCCGGAAGCAGACTCAGCATTGAGCCTGCCGAAGTATTCGATAAAGCGATGACCAACGTTCGTCCGCTGGTAGAGGTTCGTCCTCGCCGCGTAGGCGGAGCCACCTATCAGGTACCTGTAGAAGTAAAGCCCGAAAGAGCTCAGGCCCTGGCCATTCGCTGGATAATCAATTTCTCCCGTTCACGTAAAGGCATCCCCATGGTGGAACGCCTCGCCCGCGAACTTGGAGACGCCTGCAAAGGCGAAGGCGGTTCTGTAAAGAAGCGCGAAGATACGCACCGCATGGCGGAAGCCAACCGTGCGTTTGCACATTACCGTTGGTAGTGGCAAGTAATATAAATTCTGATTTAGTTTGGTGGTGTTGACGATGCAGGGCATCGACTTAAGTAAAGTGCGCAATATCGGAATAGCTGCGCATATAGATGCAGGTAAGACGACGACTACAGAGCGTATCTTATTCTATACAGGACGTAAGCACAAACTCGGCGAAACACACGAGGGCGCGGCTACAATGGACTGGATGGAACAGGAGCGCGAGCGTGGTATTACTATCACATCGGCGGCAACTACCTGTTTCTGGGACGATTGCCTTGTTAACATAATTGATACGCCCGGGCACGTAGACTTTACAGTTGAAGTAGAGCGTTCAATGCGTGTCCTTGACGGCGCTGTCTCCGTTTTCTGTGCTGTCGGCGGCGTTGAGCCGCAGTCAGAGACAGTCTGGCGTCAGGCCGACAAATACGGTGTTCCAAGAATAGCTTTCGTCAACAAAATGGACAGGGTAGGAGCCGATTTCTTTGCCGTTGTAGACCAGATGCGCAAGCGTCTTGGCGCAAAGGCAGTTCCAATTCAGATCCCCATCGGAGTGGAAGACGGCTTCGCAGGAATGATCGACCTCGTACACAAAAAGGCGATCATTTACGATGACAGCCTCGGTACGGAGTTCCATAACGCGGTCATCCCTCCTCAGCTTGAGGAAGAGGCTGACATTGCGAGAATGGAAATGATTGAGCTGCTCGCCGATTACGACGACGAAATGATGGAGTATTATCTCGAAGGCAAAGAAGTTTCCCTCGAAATGATAAAGCGCACCATCAGAAAGGCTACAATAAACCTTGACATCGTCCCAGTAATGTGCGGCTCGGCCTTCAAGAACAAGGGCGTTCAGCCCCTCCTTGACGCCGTCGTCTGGTATCTCCCCAGTCCGCTGGATATGCCCCCCGTCGTCGCAGTGGATCCCGACGACATAACGAAGGAAGTAGAGGTCAAAGCCTCCGCCGAAGCGCCGTTCGCGGCCCTTGCCTTCAAAATAATGGTCGACCCGTTCGTTGGAAGGATTGCCTTCTGCCGAGTCTATTCAGGGACGCTCACAAACGGTATGTCCATATATAATTCAACCACGCACAAGCGTGAGCGCGTAGGACGCATCCTGCGTATGCACGCCAACAAGCGCGAAGAACTCGAAAGCGCCCAGGCCGGACTCATCATAGCGATACCCGGACTGAAGCAGGTTCGCACGGGCGATACGCTCTGCGACGAAAAGCATCCCGTTCTTCTCGAAAACCTCATCTTCCCCGAGACGGTCATATCGCTCTCAGTTGAGCCTATGAGCAAGGCGGATCAGATAAAACTTGCAAAGGGCCTCGAAGCCCTCTCCGAGGAAGATCCGACCTTCCGCGTCTCCGTCAACGAAGACACCGGCCAGACGATCATCAGCGGTATGGGAGAGCTTCATCTTGAAATAATCGTAGACCGTCTGCGCAGAGAGTTCAGCGTCGAAGTTAAAGTTGGACGCCCGCAGGTCGCCTATCGTGAAGCCATCCGCAAACCCGCAAGAGCTCAGGGCAAGTTTGTCCGTCAGTCCGGCGGTAAGGGACAGTACGGCGACGTCGTCCTTGAGGTCGAGCCGATCGCCGAAGGCAGCGGCTTTATCTGGGAAGATAAAATAGTCGGAGGCGTTGTGCCGAAGGAATACATCCCAGCGGCACAGAAGGGCGTCGAAGAGGCCCTCAACAACGGCATTCTCGGCGGATACCCCGTCATCGGCATCAAAGTCGCCATAGTCGACGGCAGCTACCATGAGGTCGACAGCTCTGAAATGGCCTTCCGCATCGCGGGTTCAATGGCTATCAAAGACGCCATCCGCAAGGCGGACCCCGTTCTTATGGAGCCCATAATGAACGTGGAAGTCGTAGTTCCCGAAGAATATATGGGCGACGTCATAGGCGACCTTTCCTCACGCAGAGGCAGGGTGGCGGAGATGGGCGTCCGCGCGAACGCGCGCATCGTCAAATCATTCGTTCCGCTCGCATCAATGTTCGGTTACGCGACAGACCTCAGAAGCAAATCATCAGGGCGCGCATCGTTTACAATGAGCTTCGACCATTACGAAGAAGTTCCGCGTAATGTCGCCGAAGAGCTTCTTAAGAATTAAATATATAGAATTACATCAAGGAGGTTGGATTTAAAATGGCAAAAGAGCATTTTCAGCGTAATAAGCCCCATCTTAACATAGGCACCATCGGCCATATCGACCACGGCAAGACGACGCTGACAGCGGCGATCACGAAGACCCTGGCCCGCCACGGCGGAGCGGACTTCACGCCGTTCGACATGATCGACAAGGCCCCCGAAGAGAGGGAGCGCGGCATAACGATCAACATCTCACATGTTGAATACCAGACAGAAGCGCGCCACTACGCGCACATCGACTGCCCCGGACATGCCGACTATATCAAGAACATGATAACAGGCGCGGCGCAGATGGACGGAGCCATCCTCGTCGTATCAGCGGCCGACGGCCCGATGCCCCAGACCCGCGAACACGTTCTTCTCGCGCGTCAGGTCAACGTCCCCGCCCTCGTAGTCTTCATGAACAAATGCGACATGGTAGACGACCCCGAACTTCTCGACCTCGTTGAAATGGAAATTCGCGACCTTCTCAACAAATACGAATTCCCCGGAGACGACATCCCCATCGTTCGCGGCAGCGCTCTGAAAGCCCTTGAATCAGAAGCCGACAACGACTGGACGCAGAGCATCCTCGACCTCATGCAGGCATGCGACGACTACATCCCGGCTCCTGAGCGCGAAGTCAACTTCCCGTTCCTCATGCCCATTGAAGACGTCTTCACCATCACCGGCCGCGGCACAGTCGTAACCGGCCGTGTAGAAAAAGGCATAGTCAAGCCTGGAGACGAAGTAGAGATCGTAGGCATCAAAGAGACGCGCAAGACAGTCGCCACGAGCCTTGAAATGTTCCGCAAGATCCTTGACGACGCGGAAGCCGGAGACAACGTAGGCATCCTTCTTCGCGGCATAGGCAAAGAAGACGTCGAACGCGGACAGGTCCTCGCGAAGCCGGGCAGCATCAAGCCGCACACGCACTTCAAAGGCGAAGTCTACGTTCTTAAGAAAGAAGAAGGCGGACGCCACACCCCGTTCTTCAGCGGATACAAACCGCAGTTCTACTTCCGCACCACCGACATCACAGGCGAGATCAAACTTCCTGACGGAGTCGAAATGGTAATGCCGGGAGACAACAGCACATTTGAAGTCAACCTCATCGCGCCGATAGCGATGCAGGAAGGGCTCCGTTTCGCAGTCCGCGAAGGCGGCCGCACAGTCGGCGCCGGCGTCGTAACTGAGATCATCGCATAGAGCCCCGGGAGGGTAATATTTTGGCAAAGAAAATCCGCATAAAACTGAAGGCATTCGACCACCGCGTACTTGACGCCTCCGCGACTCAGATCGCGGACACGGCGCAGCGTACCGGAGCCAGAGTATCCGGCCCCGTGCCCCTTCCGACAGAGGTAAACCGCTTTTGCGTGCTAACCTCACCGCATGTCGACAAGGACGCGCGTGACCAGTACGAGATCAGGACGCATAAGCGCCTGATCGATATAATCGACCCAACGCAGAAGACAATGGAGGCTCTTATGGAGCTGAATCTGCCCTCTGGTGTTGATATACAGATCAAGCTCTAAGCTTAAGATCTAAGAAGGAGTGAAACGTTAATGAGTATGGGGATTCTGGGCCGCAAGGTAGGGATGACCCAGGTCTTCGACGAAAACGGCAAGGCGATACCTGTGACAGTAGTAGAAGCAGGGCCCTGCACGATCGTTGAAATCCGGACACCTGAAAAAAACAGTTACAGCGCAGTGCAGCTCGGTCTCGGAGATGTGAAGCCCGTCAGGCTGACAAAGCCGATGAAGGGTTACTTCGAGAAACAGAGCGTAGCGCCCAGGCGCTGGCTGAGGGAGTTCCGCGTGGATGACACGAAGGACTACCAGGTGGGACAGGAGATCACCGTTTCTCTGTTCCAGAATGGTGACGTTATCGACGTCACCGGCGTAAGCAAAGGTAAGGGATACGCGGGCGTTATCAAGCGCCATGGCTTCGGCGGGACACCGGCGAGCCACGGACACTCGGTTACGCATCGTCACCCCGGTTCAATAGGATGCAGCAGCTTCCCCGGCCGTGTAATGAAGGGCCGGAGGATGGCGGGTCACATGGGCAGCGAGCGCGTCACCACCAAGAACCTCAAAGTTTTTGGTATTGACGAAGAGAACAACCTTCTTCTCATCGAAGGTCCCGTTCCCGGCGCTAAAGACGGCCTTGTGATGATCCGCAAGACTGCTTAATAGGGAGGCAGAAGACAATGCCTGTAATTAAAGAGGTAAATTTTAAAGGCGAAGTTATCGGAGAGATGACTCTTTCCGATGCGGTCTTCGGAGCCCCGGTCCATGTGCCGGCCATGCACCAAGTTGTGGTCGCGCATCTGGCTAACTGCCGTGTTGGAACTCACAACACGAAAGACCGCGGAGATGTCCGCGGCGGCGGTAAAAAGCCCTGGAGACAGAAGCATACAGGTCGTGCCCGCGCCGGCAGCTCACGCTCGCCGATTTGGGTAGGCGGCGGAGTGGCCCACGGTCCTCACCCGCGCGATTACCACCAGAAGGTCAATAAAAAGGTTCGCCGCATCGCGCTTCGCAGCGCGCTGACGCTCAAGGCTCAGGCGGACAACATGCTGATCATCGAAAGCTTCGGAATCGAAGCCCCGAAGACAAAGACGATGCTTGAATTCCTCTCTGCAGTGCAGAGCGGCAAAAAGCCCCTTCTTGTCCTTCACGAGACGAACATGCCTGTCGTAAAGTCAGCCGCGAACATTCCCGGCGTCTATGTGCAGCATGTCGACAGCGTAAACGTTTACGACCTTCTTAATCACGATCAGTTGATTGCAACTCCGGAAGCAATTAAGAAGCTCGAGGAGGTATTTGCATAATGAACGCGATCGCATATGATATAATAGTCCGGCCCGTCATAACGGAGAAGACAAGCCGTCAGATGGAAATGGGACAGTATACCTTTGAAGTGCTCCCGAAGGCCAATAAGATCGAGATCCGCAAGGCCGTCGAAGAAGTATTCAAAGTCAAGGTTGTCAAGGTAAATACGATCCAGGTCCGTTCAAAACCGAAACGGATGGGCGCCTTTTTGGGTCGTTCTCGCTCTTGGAAGAAAGCAGTCGTAACGCTCGCAGCGGGCGAAAAGATAGCATTCTTCGAAGGCGCGGGCGCCTAGGCAGAAAGGGGAAACATCTAAATGGGAATTAAGAAATTTCGTCCCACTACGCCCAGCCGCCGTCAGATGGCGACGCCCGATTTCTCTGAGATCACAAAGGCGAAGCCGGAACGCAGCCTGGTAGCATCGCTGTCGCAGTCAGCGGGACGCAACAACAACGGGCGCGTCACAATGCGCCACCGCGGCGGTCGCGGAAGGATCAAATACCGCATAGTCGATTTCAAGCGTGACAAGTTCGGAGTGCCCGGCAAGGTCGCGGCGATCGAATACGATCCCAACCGTTCAGCACGCATCGCGCTCATTTCCTACAAAGACGGTGAGAAGAGATATATCCTTGCTCCCATCGGCCTTAACGTAGGTGATTCAATAGTAGCCGGAGAAGGTTCGGACATCCGCCCCGGAAACGCCCTTAAACTTAAGGACATTCCCGTCGGTACGGTCATCCACAACGTGGAGCTCGAACCCGGACGCGGCGGAGTATTGGTCCGTTCAGCAGGCGTTTCAGCTCAGCTCATGGCCAAAGAGGGCAAATATGCCTTCGTGCGTATGCCTTCAGGCGAACTTCGTCTCATCCTGCTTGAGTGCATGGCGACGGTAGGCCAGGTAGGCAACGAAGAGCATGAAAACGTCGTCTTCGGTAAAGCGGGCAGAACTCGCTGGCTCGGGATTCGTCCGCATATTCGCGGTATGATTCAGAACCCTGTCGACCATCCTATGGGCGGAGGCGAAGGCAAGAGCAAGTCGCACAAGCATCCTGTCTCACCGTGGGGTACTCCGGCAAAGGGTTACCGTACCCGCAAGCGTAAGCCGTCGGATAAGTTCATCGTCCGCCGCCGCAAGAAGTAGCCCGGATCTGTAGGAGGTAAATCAGATGGCTCGTTCACTAAAAAAAGGACCCTACGTAGACGCGAAGCTTCTTCGCAGGGTAGAGAACATGAACGACTCAGGCAAGAAGATCGTTATAAAGAGCTGGGCCCGCGCCTGCTCGATCACGCCTGAAATGGTCGGACACACAATAGCTGTGCACAACGGCCGCATTCATGTTCCTGTTTACATCAGCGACAATATGATAGGACATAAGCTCGGTGAGTTTGCGCCTACCCGTAAGTTCGGCGGACACGCCGGACAGGAACGCTCCACAAAGGTAAAGAAGTAGGAGGCCGCGAGGGATGGAAGTAAAAGCATCGGCAAAGCAGATCCGTATTTCTGCAAACAAAGTCCGCAGAGTCCTTGCGCTCGTCAGAGGTAAAAGCGCCTCTGAAGCGCTCTTGATTCTTAAATATACTCCGAATAAGCCGGCAAAATATGCTGAGAAGGTCCTGCAGAGCGCGGTAGCGAATGCAGAGCACAATCACGGCCTTGACATGGATAAGCTCATCGTCAAGACAGCCACGGCTGATCAGGGAGCGTACATGAAGCGTTTCCGCCCCGTATCAATGGGCCGCGCTCATGCGTTCAGACATCACACGTGCCATATAACTATGGTCGTGTGTGAAAAGTAAGGAGGGGTGACACGGTGGGTCAGAAAGTTCACCCGGTAGGTTATAGACTTGGCGTTATCTACGATTGGGAATCCCGCTGGTACGCTGACGGAAAGAAATATGCGAAGTATCTGCACAAAGACCTCGAGCTCAGAAACTGGATCAAAAAGCGTTGGGCTCAGGCGGGCGTAAGCCGTGTAGAGATAGAGCGTATTGGCGATGTCATGCGTTTCACAGTTTGGACCGCCCGGCCTGGTGTTGTAATTGGCAAGCAGGGAGCAGAGATACAGGCAGTTCGTGAAGAACTTCAGGCGATGACCGGCAACCGGGTAATGATAAATATCCAGGAAATGAAGAACCCGGACGTTGAGGCGCAGGTAGTTGCCGAAGGCGTTGCATCTTCACTGGAGCGCAGAATCAGCTTCCGTCGCGCAATGAAGCAGTCAATCTTCCGCGCGATGAAATCAGGAGCGAAGGGCATCAAGATCCAGTGCGCAGGCCGCTTAGGCGGTGCTGAAATCGCGCGCACGGAGTGGTACCTTGAAGGCCAGCTCCCCCTGTCAACACTGAGAGCCGACATCGACTACGGCTTCGCAGAGGCTCATACCATCTACGGAGTTATCGGCATCAAGGTGTGGATATACAAAGGCGAGGTAATGGAGCGCAAACCGATCTTCGACACCGAGCCCGCAGCAAAGGAGAGGGGGTAACATCTGATGCTTGCACCGAAAAGAGTAAAATACCGCAAGCCTCACCTTACAGCTCTCCGCGGTTACAGCAAAGGCGCCGTTAAGGTAGATTTCGGCGAGTTCGGCCTTCAGGCCTGCGAAAACGGATGGATCTCAGCGCGTCAGATCGAGGCAGTCCGTGTAGCGATAAGCCGTAAGATGAAAAAAGGCGGAAAAATCTGGATAAGAATTTTCCCTGACCGTCCGGTCACGGAGAAGCCGCTTGAAACACGTATGGGTAAAGGAAAAGGAAACGTGGAATACTGGACAGCAGCGGTAAAGCGCGGCCGCGTCATGTTTGAAATAGCAGGCGTACCCCGTGATGTTGCTGAACAGGCATTCCGTACTGCATCGTTCAAACTGCCCATCAAGGTAAAAATGTTAACCCGAGAGGGAGCAGGTGAATAGTGATGGATCCCAAGGAACTTCGAGATCTCAGCGTATCTGAGCTAAAAGATAAGCACAAGCAGTTTAAGGAAGAGCTGTTCAACCTCCGTTTCCAGAATGCGATCGGACAGCTTAAAAATTCAGGAAGAATCAAAGACGTCAAAAAGACAATCGCCCGCATCCTTACGGTCATCACCGAAAAAGAGATGGGCATTGATAACTCAGGAGCAAGGAGGTAACCGGCGATGGAAGAGCGCAAAGCACATCGTAAAGTCCGTACCGGAATAGTGGTCAGCGACAAGATGGAAAAGACCATCGTCGTTCGCCTGGACCGTATGGCAAAGCATGGCCTCTACGGCAAGCCTGTTCTTCGTTCAAAGAAGTTCATGGCTCACGACGAGAGCAACAACTGCCGTATCGGGGACAAAGTAATGATAGGTGAGACCCGCCCCCTGAGCGCCAACAAGTGCTGGGAAGTCCTCGAGATAATCGAGAGAGCCCCGATACTCGGCGCAACGGAAGAGGAGGACCAGTAGTATGATACAGCTGCGTACAGTACTTAACGTAGCCGACAACTCCGGCGCGAAAAAGATCCTCTGCGTACAGGTCAGAGGCGGCAGCTTCCGTAAGGTCGGCACCATCGGCGACGTAATCGTAGGCGCCGTGCGTGAAGCGGCCCCTAACGGAAACATCAAGAAGGGCGACGTCGTAAAGGCCGTCATCGTAAGGACGAAAAAGGAGATCCGCCGCAAGGATGGCTCCTATGTCCGCTTCGACGACAATGCGGCCGTAGTCATTGACGCCAACGGCGACCCCAAGGGAACACGTATTTTTGGCCCTGTGGCCAGGGAACTGAGAGAAAAGAAATATATGCGAATCGTCTCTCTGGCGCCCGAAGTTGTATAGGGGGAAAACGCCATGTCTAAAATGAGAATCAAAAAGGGAGACCGCGTACGCGTCATCTCCGGAAAAGACGCCGGTAAAGAGGGAAAGATCTTAAGCCGCGACGTTCAGAAGGACAGAGTAGTAGTTGAGAAGGTAAACTTTGTCACAAAGAGCGTCAAGCCGACACAGAAGGATCCCCGCGGCGGCCTCGTCAAGAAGGAAGCAGCTATCGCCGCTTCAAAGGTAATGCTTGTCTGCCCGAAGTGCGGCAAAGCGACCCGCGTTTCACGCGCCTTCCTTGACGACGGCAAGAAAGTCCGTATCTGCAAACAGTGCGGCGAAATCATTGATAAGGCATAAGGAGGAGGGACTGATATGACTCCGCGTCTTTTAACGAAATACACAGAAGAAGTCCTTCCCCGTTTGAACGATCAGTTCAAATATAAGAACGTCATGGAAATGCCCCGTCTCGTCAAAGTTGTCATCAACATTGGCGTAAACGAAGCAAAGCTTGACCAGAAATATATGGACGCCTCCATCAACGAGCTGACCATAATTTCAGGACAGAAGCCCATGATGAAGCGCGCAAAGAAATCCATAGCCGGATTTAAGGTTCGCGAAGGAATGCCGGTTGCATGTGCGGTAACCCTGAGAAGCGACAGAATGTGGGAATTTGTGGATCGCCTTTTCAGCGTAGCGCTTCCCCGTATCAAGGACTTCCAGGGGATCTCGCCCAGAGGATTTGACGGCCGCGGTAACTTCAACCTCGGTCTGAGAGAGCAGCTCCTCTTCCCTGAGATCGACTACGATAAGGTCATCCGTCAGCGCGGCATGAACATCACATTTGTTACTACCGCGAAGACCGATGAGGAAGCCCAGGCCCTTTTAAAAGAGCTGGGCATGCCCTTCGCCCGTTAGGAAGGAGACGCTAATGGCCCGTAAAAGTATGGTGAACAAGGCGGCAACAGAGCCTAAGTTCAAAGTGAGAAAGTACAATCGTTGCCCTCTCTGTGGGCGTCCCCACGGATATATGCGCAAATTTGATATGTGCCGCTGCTGCTTCCGCAAGCTTGCGCGCGAGGGAAAAATCCCTGGCGTAGTCAAGGCTAGCTGGTAAGAAGGGAGGATCCTTTTATGCATATTACAGATCCTGTCGCGGATATGCTCACACGCATCAGAAATGCGAACGTGGTCTATCATGAGATGGTAGATATGCCTCTTTCCAAGCTGCGCCTCGAACTTGCGCGCATCTTGAAAGAGGAAGGTTATATCCGCAACTACAAGACAATTACAGACGCGAAACAGCCCATGCCGATCCTTAGGCTGACCATGAACTATGGTCCGCAGAAGGAAAGAGTCATCCAGGGCCTTCGCAGGATAAGCAAGCCGGGGCGTCGTATCTACGTCGCCAAAGATGAACTCCCGAAGGTCATGGGAGGACTTGGCATTGCGATAATCTCCACATCAGCAGGACTTATGACTGACGCCGCAGCCCGTAAAAGCGGACTTGGCGGAGAAGTCGTCTGCTATGTGTGGTAATGGAGGCGCTTACAAATGTCTAGAATAGGACGTAAAGTTATAGCGCTTCCGAAGGGCGTCGAAGTTAAGATAGACGGCCAGCATGTGACGGTCAACGGGCCCAAGGGCTCGCTTGAGATGGATGTGATGCCCAAGATCGCAGTCGTGATCGAAGATGGACTCCTCCAGGTCACACGCGAAAATGACGACAAGCAGGTCCGCGCAGCTCACGGAATGACCCGCGCACTTATCAACAACATGGTGAACGGCGTATCCGAGGGTTTCCAGAAGACGCTTGAGATCATAGGCGTAGGCTATCGCGCTCAGATGCAGGGCAAGAACCTCGTTCTCAGCCTTGGCTTCTCACACCCGGTCGAGGTCGTGCCTCCGGCAGGAATCGAATTCGCGTGTGACAGCCCCATCAAAATTGCAGTTCGCGGCATTGACAGACAGCTCGTCGGCCAGGTCGCGGCAAACGTTCGCGGGTATCGCCCGCCTGAACCCTATAAGGGCAAGGGCATCAGATACACCGGCGAATATGTTATCCGCAAGGCCGGTAAGGCCGGCGCCAAGAAGTAAGGCGAGGTGAAGGACGTTGATTAATAATCGCAGTCGTAATGAAATGCGGGAGCTTCGCCATCGTCGCCTCAGGAAACAGCTTTCAGGCACCGGTGCGCGTCCCCGTCTTGCAGTCTTCGGCAGCCTGAAGCACATCGTAGCTCAGGTGATAGATGACGAGAAGGCCTGTACATTGGTATCGGCCTCTACAACACAGGACAAGTTTGAAGAAGTTAAGGGCACTGGCAACATTGAAGCTGCAAAGGCTGTAGGCAAGCTCATTGCAGAGCGCGCCCTTGCGCACGGAATCACGGAAGTAGTCTTCGACAGAGGCGGCCATGTTTATCACGGCAGAGTCAAAGCCCTGGCAGACGCAGCCCGTGAAGCCGGACTGAAGTTCTAAGAGGAGGCGCAATAAAGTGGCGAAAGAGACACAGAATCAGAAAACCTACAGCAGCAGAGGCCTTGAGCTTTCTGAACGCATAGTTTCCATCAACCGCGTCAGCAAAGTCGTAAAAGGCGGTAAGCGCTTCCGCTTCAGCGTACTGGTCATCGTCGGCGACGGCGTGAGCCAGGTCGGTCTCGGAATGGGCAAAGCGAAAGAAATTTCGGTTGCCATGAAGAAGGGCATCGAGCACGCGAAGAAGAACCTTATCGACCTCAAGAAGACGGGACATACGCTTCCGCATCCCATCATCGGCAAGTTCGGAGCGGCAGAAGTGCTCCTCCGTCCCGCCGCCCCTGGAACCGGTGTTCTCGCCGGCTCCTCCGTGCGCCCGATCATGGAACTCGGCGGAGTGAAGGACATCATCGCGAAGGTAACAGGAAGAACTTCCAACCCCATCAACATTGCGTACGCAACGATGGACGCTGTGAAGCGCCTCCGCACCCCCGATGAGATCTACCGTCTGCGCGGCAAAGACCGCAGCAAAGAAGCCTAGGAAGGAGACAGACTATGGCGAAACTTCGTATAACATGGAAGAAGAGCACAATAGGACGTCCTCCGCAGCAGGAGAGAGTCATAAAGGCTCTTGGCCTTCACAGGCTCAACGAAACAGTTTATCACCAGGACACTCCGCAGGTACGCGGCATGATCAACAAGATCGGCCACCTGCTGGAATGGTCTGTTGAGGAATAAGGAGGTACTGCCATGAAACTTCATGAACTGTCCCCCGTACCGGGATCACGCAAGACAAAAAAACGCCTCGGGCAGGGGCTTGGCAGCGGCCAGGGAAAGACTGCAGGCAAAGGGCACAAGGGTCAGAAGGCCCGTAAGAGCCCCGACATCAAAGCCAACTTTGAAGGCGGCCAGATGCCGCTTGCACGCCGCATCCCGAAACGTGGATTCAGCAACTTCCGTTTTGCCGTCAAATATTCGATAGTGAATATCGCGGACCTGGAAGAGAGATTTGAAGCGGGTACAGAGGTCACAGCAAAAGAACTCTACGAACTCCGTCTCATCTCCGACGCTGGAAAACCCGTCAAGGTGCTTGGCGTAGGCGAACTCTCAAAGAGCCTCAACGTTAAGGCGAATGCCTATAGTTCATCGGCCGCAAAGAAAATCGAAGCGGCCGGCGGCAAGGCAGAGGTAATATAACATGCTGGATTCCTTCCGGGACTCATTTCGGCTTCCCGATTTGAAGCGCCGCATACTCTTCACACTTGCAGCGCTCTTCGTATACCGTCTGGGTGCGCACGTACCCACTCCCGGAGTGGATGCAGCAGCCCTCGGAAAACTTTTTGACCAGGGCTCCCTTCTGGGATTCCTGGATCTTTTCGCGGGCGGCGCGCTCAGCCGGTTCAGCATCTTTGCGCTGGGCGTGACGCCTTACATCAACTCAAGCATTGTCATGCAGCTGCTCGCAGTCGTCGTGCCAAGCATTGAGAAGATGCAGAAAGAGGGAGAAGAGGGGCGTAAGAAGATCGTCCAGTGGACGCGTTACGGCACGATCGCCTTCGCCTTTATTCAGGCAGTTGGCATGACAGGCTGGCTGAGAGGGCTTGGAATCTATTCCGGCAGTTTCTTTGACATAATCCTCGTCTCGCTTACACTGACAACAGGCGCCGTAGCAGTCATGTGGATCGGAGAGATCATGACGGACCACGGCATCGGAAACGGAATATCGCTGCTCATCTTCGCGGGTATAGTAGTAAGGATACCCGAGGCGATCGTCCGCACGGCCTCTATGGTGAGGCTTGGCGAGATGAACTTCCTCGTGCTCATCATAGCGATAGCTATAATGCTGGGCGTAATAGCAGGATGCGTCATGCTCCAGGAGGGACAGCGCAGACTCCCCGTACAATATGCTAAACGCATGGTCGGCAACAAAATGTACGGCGGCCAGTCAAGCTTCATCCCGCTTAGAGTGAACACGGCAGGCGTTATACCGATAATCTTCGCCTCCTCGATCCTGCTCTTCCCCTACACCATCGCCGGTCTTTTCCAGCACAGCGTGGCTAGGATGATACAGCAGGCGATGAGCCCGAGCAGCCCGATATACATGATACTTTATGTGGCGCTCATCATCTTCTTCTCATATTTCTACACGGCGGTCGTCTTCAAGCCTGAAGACATCTCCAACAATATGAAGAAGAACGGCGGGTTCATACTGGGCATACGCCCGGGCAGACCGACGACAGATTATATTGAAAAGGTCATGGGCCGCATCACGCTCGGCGGCGCGGTAGCGCTTGCCGTAATCGCGGTCGTTCCTACCATAATGACTGGGATCATGAACATCAATACGTTCTACTTTGGCGGAACTGCTGTTATAATTGTCGTCGGCGTTGCGCTCGACACTGTCCATCAGATAGAGGGGCAGCTCCTTATGCGCCATTACGAGGGTATCCTCAAACGCCGCGGCGGTAAAAACGGCGGTCTCTTAAGACTGTAGTCCAAAAGAGGCGAAGCACAATGAGGATCATTCTTCTTGGAGCACCTGGCGCAGGCAAGGGAACGCAGGCCGAAAGCATCAAAGCCAAATACCCTATAGCGCATATATCAACGGGCGACATCCTCCGCGCCAACGTCAAGGCGGGGACGGAGCTCGGCAAGAGCGCGAAAGAATATATGGATGCAGGCAAACTTGTGCCTGATGATGTTATCATCGGCATGATGGAGACTCGTCTTCAGGAGCCCGACTGCAAAGAGGGCTTCATGCTCGACGGTTTCCCGCGCACCATAGGTCAGGCGGAAGCGCTTGACGGTATGCTCAAAAAGTTAGGCATCGCGCTCGACGCGGTAGTGAGCCTCAACATCGGCGACGATACCGTCGTCACGAGGCTCACGGCCAGAAGAGTCTGCAAAAAGTGCGGCGAAATATACAACACCGTGCTGAAGCCTGAAAAAACGGCTGGCCTCTGCGACAAATGCGGCGGAGAGGTAGTCCAGAGGGACGACGACAAAGAAAGCGTCATACGCAATCGTCTTGCCGTCTTCCATCAGCAGACGCAGCCCCTTATTGAGTATTACGAGAAACAGGGCCTTTTGATCCCCGTAGACGCGTCTGGCAAAAAAGACGCGGTGCTCAATATCCTTGAGCGGACGAAAGGTTAAGGCGCTTTTTAATGATCACCTTTAAAAGCGACCGGGACATTGCGAAGATGCGCGTAGCAGGCCAGGTCGTAGCTGATATCCTCAAATTGATGAGAGATATGGTAAAACCAGGAATAGATACTCTTACTCTTGACGAGGCGGCTGAAAATCTGGTAAAAAAATCAGGTGGCAAACCGGCCTTCAAAGGATACAAAGTACCATGGGAGCCTATTCCGTTTCCCGGCACGATCTGCGCGTCGATCAATGAAGAGGTCGTGCACGGGATCCCCTCAAGAAACAGAGTTCTCAACGAGGGAGACATAATCAGTATCGACACCGGCGCCTCAATCGACGGCTTTTTCGGAGACGCATGCTGCACCTTTGCGGTGGGGAAAATCAGTGAGGATCGACAGCGGCTGCTCGACATCACTCTGGCATCCCTGCACGCGGGAGTCGCGGCTGTGAAACCGGGAGCAACGCTCGGAGACATCGGACATGCGGTAGAACAAGTTGTCACCCCTGCGGGCTACGGCCTCGTCAGGGACTACGCAGGCCACGGCATCGGACATAGGCTGCACGAGGCTCCACAGGTCCCCAATTACGGGCGGCCCGGAAGCGGTATAACCGTCAAACCGCGGATGACCTTTTGTGTAGAGCCTATGGTGATGATCGGAGCGGAAGAGGTTACCCAGCGTCCTGGCGGATGGACCGTCGTCACAAAAGATGGAAGCGACGCGGCTCATTTTGAATTCAGCCTTCTGGTAACGGAAGACGGCGTGGAGATACTTACGCCATGGGAATAACCTCCCGCACACAGAAAGTAAGCTTCTGCGCAGGAGACGTCGTAGTCGTGCTCCGCGGAAAGTACGCGGGGAAACCATTTGCCGTTATGGGCACTGACAACGAAAGAGTATTGATAGCAAACGGGGCGGAATTCAAAGCGGCTAAGCCCAAGAAGAAAAATGTTATTCACCTGCACCAAACGCACTATAATCTCGAAGATGTGGCTGGGCGTGTCGCTGGCGGGAAACCTCTAGACAATGGCTGGTTGATGCAAAAACTTTCCAACTTGTTGGAAAAAAGCAGCGGCGCATCTTGCAAACAGGAGGATGAAGCTGCCGAATGGCCAAAGAAGAGGTAATTGAAGTAAAAGGCAAGGTAGTGGAGCCGCTGCCGAACGCCATGTTCAGGGTAGAACTTGAAAATGGCCACAAGATACTGGCTCATGTCTCGGGAAAAATGCGTATGCATTTTATCAGGATCCTTCCGGGCGACAGAGTTCTATTGCAGCTTTCGCCCTACGACCTGACTCGCGGTAGGATAACATACAGATACAAGTAGATGAGATATAATTCTCAATTGGCAGAAACAAGTTCAGTCAAGGAGGTCTGCATTTAATGAAAGTAAGACCGTCGGTCAAACCTATATGTGAATTTTGCAGAGTCATTAAGCGCCACGGTGTCGTGCGCATAATCTGCAGCAGAAACCCGCGCCATAAGCAGCGTCAGGGAGCAAGGAGGTAGCAGGGAATGGCTCGTTTAGCCGGAGTAGACCTGCCGCGTGATAAAAGGATCGAAATAGCCCTTACCTATATTTTTGGGATCGGGCCGGCAGTTGCAGAGGATATCATAAAGATCACTGGAATCAACCCGGATACAAGGGTTAAGGATCTTTCGGAAGAAGAAGAGCAGAAGCTGCGCGCAGAGATTGAAAACAACCGTCTCGTAGAGGGCGACCTCCGCCGCGACATCGCGATGAACATCAAGCGTCTTATGGACATTGGCTGCTATCGCGGGATCAGACACCGTCTCGGCCTCCCTGTAAGGGGACAGAAAACCAAGACGAACGCCCGCACGCGTAAAGGTCCCAAGAGGGCCGTCGCGGGCAAGAAGAAAGTCACCAAGTAAGGTTTCAGGGGAGGGAATAACAGTTGGCCAAACGCGTACAGCGCAGTCGCAAGCGCAAAGAAAGAAAGAATATCAGCTATGGTGTTGCTCATATATTCTCAACATTCAACAACACGATAGTGACTCTTACCGACAAACAGGGCAACGCCCTTTCATGGGCCTCCGGCGGCAACGTCGGATTCAAAGGAAC
The DNA here is from genome assembly GCA_036655895.1 of Cloacibacillus sp. Lineage (NCBI taxonomy): Bacteria > Thermotogati > Synergistota > Synergistia > Synergistales > Synergistaceae > Cloacibacillus > Cloacibacillus sp. The sequence goes on from JAVVPF010000017.1 coordinate 40,799, forward strand.
CCGTAAATCGACGCCTTATGCAGCACAGATGTCCGCAGCACAGGCGGCGAAAGTTGCACAGGATCATGGCGTTACAGAGATCGATGTAGTTGTAAAGGGTCCCGGCCCGGGACGTGAATCTGCTATCCGTTCGCTTCAGGCGGCGGGGCTTCAGGTTAACGTTATCCGTGACGCAACGCCGATCCCGCACAATGGCTGCCGTCCGCCGAAACGGCGCCGCGTGTAGTCTTTAAAGGAGGTACTTATAAGCATGAGCAGATACACAGGACCTGTCTGCAGGCTCTGCCGCGCAGAGGGCGCCAAGCTCTTTTTAAAGGGAGACCGCTGCTATACAGAGAAATGCGGACTTTCCAAACGTAACTCAAAGCCCGGACAGCACGGCACGCGCCGCGGCAAAATGAGTGAATATGGAATCCGTCTCCGCGAGAAGCAGAAGCTTCGCCGCTTCTACAGCATCAACGAGACGCAGTTCAGCACAATATATGAAAAAGCCACAGGAATGGCGGGCCAGACCGGCCACAATTTCCTCCAGCTTCTTGAGCGCCGTCTTGACAACGTCGTATACCGCCTCGGCCTCGGCGTCAGCCGCAGCCAGGCCCGTCAGCTTATTTGCCACGGACACTTCACGGTAAACGGCCGCAAGCTCGACATCCCAAGCGCTCTTCTTAAGCCGGGCGACGTAGTCGCAGTGGCCGAAGGCAGCCGCGACATGGCCGCCCTCAAAGAAAACGCGGAAGCGGCTGCAGGACGCGGCATCCCCGCGTGGCTGGAATTTAACCCGGAATCAATGTCAGGCACGATTCTTACAGTACCGGTCCGCGAACAGATTGACGTACCTGTAAACGAACAGCTTGTTGTTGAATTCTATGCACGTTAGTGCAGCGAAAGGTGGGGGAGTATATGGAGCATGATCGTCATGAGATCATTGTACAAGAATCCACCCCGTCTTACGGTAAGATTACCGTAGAGCCCCTTGAACGGGGTTACGGAGTAACGCTGGGCAATTCACTGCGCAGAGTTCTGCTGTCATCGATCAGCGGAGCCGCCGTTGTTGCGGCGCGCATTGACGGCGTGCTGCATGAATTCAGCACCATACCGGGAGTCAAAGAGGACGTAATTGAGCTTCTCGTCAACCTGAAGCACATACCGGTCCGCTGCCATTCAACAGCGGTGCGTACTCTCCACCTGGAGGCGAAGGGTCCTAAGGTCGTTACCGTATCTGACATAGACCCTGACAGCGAAGTGGAATTCCCAGATCCCGAGGCGTACGTCTGCACGCTTGAAGAGGGACACGCGGTATCTATGGATATCTACGTGGCGACCGGCACAGGATACGCGCCGATCGACCGTCCGAGAGCCTCCTACCTTCCGGTGGACGCTCTTCAGACGGACGCTCTCTTCTCGCCCGTCGAACGCGTCAAATACGAGATACAGGACAAGCGTATGGGACAGCGTACCGACTACGACAGCCTTTCGCTCGAGATATGGACCAACGGCGTCGTTTCGCCGGAGAGCGCCGTCATTCAGGCAAGCCGCATCTTAAAGGGCTACTATGCCTCATTGGTGGACTCTCTTGCAGGCCCCGGCACCAGCGTTCTTGACGAGATCATCAAGAACGACGAGGCCTCAAGGTCGGCGGCGCTTGCGGGCGGCAAGGGCTTTGAAGCCCACGCCGGTCTGCCGGGCTTCCCGATGGGCGAAAATTCCATCTACTCGCGTCCGGTGAGGGATCTTGAACTCTCTGTGCGCAGTGAGAACTGCCTGCTTCGCGGCGGAGTACACATGATAGGCGAACTCGTCTCAAGGACGAGGGACGACCTTCTGAAAATCCGCAACCTCGGCAAAATCTCCCTTAAGGAGATCGAGGAGAAGCTGTCCAAGTTCGACCTTCATCTGAGCGGCGACATAAGCACGCCGATAGACACAGACGATGAAGACGACGCGGACATGAACGATCAGAATTTGAAGGAGGAATAACCAATGAGACACCGCATGAACACAAGGCGGTTGGGCCGCTGCAGCGCCCACAGGTGGGCCATGCTTGGAAACATGGCTGCCAGTCTCTTCATAGAGGAGAGCATCGTTACGACTGAGACAAGAGCGAAAGAGCTTCGCCGCGTTGCCGAGAAACTTATCACCAAGGCAAAGGCCGGCACCCTCAACGACCGCCGTCTCGTCATCGCCCGCATTCCTCACAAAGAGGCGGTAACGAAGCTCTTTGATGTGCTTGGCCCCAAATATGCCGAACGCAACGGCGGCTACACCAGAATAGTAAAGCTTGGCGCGAGAGTCGGAGACGCTTCGCCGATGGCGGTAATACAGCTGGTTGATTAATGGAACTTCAAAGGCCGATAACGAGAACTAATAATTCTCGTTATCACTTATTTTAAATGACACAGGAAAAACAATTCATACTCAAAGGCGCGGAATTCTCCTATCCGTCGTCGCCGAAAACGGTGCTGCGGGGAATAGATATGGAGATCCGCGCCGGCGAGTGGGTTGCAGTTCTTGGTTCAAACGGTTCCGGCAAATCTACGCTGCTAAAACTTTTAAGCGCCCTGCTCTTTCCAACGCAGGGCCTTTGTTTTGTCGGCGCAAGTCCCTCCTCCGCGCTCACGCGTCAGCAGATGAGCCGAGCCGCCGCCATCGTCTTCCAAAACCCCGAAGACCAGATAGTGGCCTCAACGGTGGAGGAGGAGACGGCCTTTGGGCCTGAAAATTTAGGCCTGCCGCCGCGCGAGATAATTTCGCGCGTAGAAGAGGCTCTTGCGGCTACAGGGCTTTCCGGCTTTGAAAAACGCCTCGTTTCGTCGCTCTCCGGCGGCCAAAAGCAGCGCCTCGCTCTTGCCGGCGCACTTGCGATGAAGCCGCGGGCAATACTGCTTGACGAGGCCATGTCCATGCTAGACCCTCAGTCGCGAGCTGACTTCACGCACCTGATAGCGGCGGAGCACAAAGAGGGCAAAACGATAGTCCAGGTTACGCACCGCCTTGAGGAAATACGTCTCTCTGACAGAGTCGTCCTCCTGTGCGACGGCGTCGTCGCGCTTGATTTGCCAACCGGCGAATTTTTAAAAATGAGCGCGGCGGAACTGGCCCGGTTAAATTTGAACAAACCGCCTCTTGAACGGCTTGCCGAAGGGCTTGCCGGCATCGGGCTTTTTGATAAAGAAAGCGAAATATCCGTCGAAAGCATCACAAACACACTATGCCGATCATTGTAGAAAACCTCAGCCACTCATACGGACTTGGACTGCCCGGCGAACACCGCGCGCTTTGCGGCGTCTCGTTTCAGGCAGACCCCGGCTGCGTCACGGCCGTACTGGGACACACCGGAAGCGGAAAATCGACGCTCGCGCAGCATTTGAACGCGCTGATAACGCCGCAGAGCGGCACAGTCTCCGTGGACGGACTTACCACAGAGAGTGCGGACAAGCGCCGCTCCGTCCGAAAAAAGGTGGGGCTTGTCTTTCAATACCCGGAAGAACAGATATTCGCAGAAAACATACGTGAAGAGATAGCCTTTGCGCCACGCAACTGGGGCCTTTCGGAAGACGAAATAGAGGCCGTCATACCGGAGGCTATGGCCGCCGTAGGCCTAGACCTTTCCATGCTTGACCTGTCGCCTTTTAACATATCCGGCGGCCAGCGCCGCCGCGTGGCGATAGCCTCGGTGATAGCTGCGCGCCCAGATTATCTGGTGCTGGATGAGCCGACGGCCGGCCTTGACGCCTCCTCCGCGCGGGAACTGTCGCGAATGCTCGCCTCCTTCGCCGAAGGCGGGATGGGCATAATACACATAACGCACGACATAGAGCTTGCGCTCACAGAGGCCTCAAAAATACTGGTGCTTGAAGAGGGGCGCGTAGTCTCCTTCCAGCCCCCGGCGCAGACCGCGGAAACGCTCTGTTGCTCACATATAAAGGGCCTTGTGCTGCCGGAGGTGCTGCGGATATCCGCGGCGCTCAAAGAGCGCGGGAAGACGGAGCGCCTTGCCTGGACGCCGGAACAGCTCATAGAAGAGATACGGAGCGCTGGCCATGTCATTTGATAAAATAGCGCTCGGTCAATACGTGCCGGCGGAGTCGCCCGTACACGCGCTCGACCCGCGCCTTAAAATACTTATGACCATAACGGTGATGGCCGCAATATTCGCAACGTCCGGGCTTACCGGCTTTCTTCTGTGGGGAGCGGCGCTCGTCGCTTTCACGAAATTATCCAAGATACCATTCCGCGTCGTGCTCGCATCGGCGAAACCAGTCATCATCCTCGTCGTCTTCACCTCGCTGCTCCATCTTTTTATAACGCCGGGCGCGCCCATAGTTCGCGCAGGCCCGCTTTCCATATCGCAGGAGGGGGCCGCAGCCGCAGTTAAAATGTCGCTTAGGCTGCTCTACCTCGTCATGTTCGCCTCGCTCCTGACTCTCACCACCACTCCGGCAAAAATATCAGACGGCCTTGAAAGCCTCCTTTCGCCGTTCAGGCGCGTGGGCCTTCCGGCGCACGAAATATCCATGATGATAACGATAGCGCTTCGCTTCATCCCCACGCTCTTTGAAGAGACGGGGCGCATAATCAAGGCGCAGAAATCCCGCGGCGCGGAATTTGAGACCGGCAGCCTCATAAAACGCGCAAAGGCCTACATCCCCGTTCTCATACCGCTCTTTGTAATAATATTCAAAAGAGCCGACAGCCTCGCCTCCGCGATGGAGGCGCGCGGTTATCACGGCGGCGCAGGCAGGACGAGAATGTACCCGCTTAAATATAACGGAGGTGACGCGGCCGCAGCCGCGCTCTTTATAGTCATTGTGGCGGCGGTACTTGCGGCAGACAGGATGGCCGGACTGTGACGCGGTACGCGGCTGAGGTGAGCTACGACGGCGGCAGGTTCAGCGGATGGCAGGTGCAGCCCGACCAGCCCTCCGTTCAGCAGGCCATTGAATCAGCGCTGTCGCTTTTAAACGGCGGCCCAACCTACGCGGCGGGCGCGGGCCGCACAGACGCCGGGGTACATGCGAGGGCGCAGGTCTGTTCGTTTGACATGGCGCGCCAATGGGAGCCGCGAAAACTGACCCTTGCCGTAAACTCGAACCTTCCCGAAGGCGTCTCGTTCATAAGGACGGCGCAGGCGCCGGATGATTTTCACGCGAGATTCAGCGCTGTCGAAAGGGAGTACCGCTATTTTATATGGAACTCAAGCACTATCTACCCACATCTGAAGGAGCGTGTCTTTTGGCTCAAATCCCCTGGGCGCGACTGGAAACTTGCCGCGCGCGCGGCGGCTGGACTGCTTGGGACCCACGACTTCAAAAATTTCTGCCGCGCGGAGTCGTCTGACAAATCAACCGTGCGCACTATCTCCAAAATAAAATTGATGCACAGAGGCTCGCTTGTCGTATTTCAGATACGAGGCGACGGCTTTCTTCACAACATGGTGAGGATAATACTGGGCAACATCGAGCTTGCGGCGCGCGGTGAACTTGCGCCGGAGGCAGTGGCGGAGCTGCTTTCGCCGGAAAAAAGCCGAGAGGACGGCGGTCGGACATTTCCAGCCTGCGGCCTTTATCTTTGGGAGATAACCTACAACGAAAAATTATGGTAAAATTAACCCTTGAACTGCAAATAAAAAATTCGGAAGACCTCTAAAGAGAGGGAGGCATTTATAAATGTGGAATAGAGATATTGGAATAGATCTTGGCACAGCGACCGTACTTGTATTCGTGAAGGGAAAGGGCGTCGTGCTGCGTGAGCCGTCAGTCGTCGCGATGGACCAGAGCACAGGCAAGATACTTTCAGTCGGCGAAGACGCGAAAATAATGATAGGTAAGACGCCGGGAAACGTAGTGGCCATTCGTCCGCTGCGCGACGGCGTTATTGCGGACTACACGATGACCGAGGTCATGCTGCGCGAGTTCCTGAAAAAAGTGACCTCTGGCATGGAGCGCATCGTGCGCCACCGTCTGATGATAGGCGTCCCGGCCGGAGCCACGGACGTCGAGCGCAGGGCGGTGCTTGAAGCGGCGCTTGAAGTCGGCGCGAAAGAGGCCTACCTCATCGAAGAACCGATGGCGGCCGCTATAGGCGCAAACATGCCGGTCGGCGAAGCCGTAGGCAACATGGTGGTCGATATAGGCGGCGGCACCTCAGACATCGCCATAGTCTCGCTCGGAGGCCTCGTAGTCTTTGAGTCGCTTCGCGTGGGCGGAGATAAATTTGACGAAGCTATCGTCCGCTACATGCGCAAGCAGTACAACCTGGCCATCGGCGAGCAGACGGCGGAGGACGTAAAAAAGCAGATAGGCGCCTGCGACCCGCTCAAAGCCTCGCCCGATAAAACAATGGACATCCGCGGGCGCGACCTCGTACAGGGGCTGCCGCGTCAGGTGACCGTAAACAGCGTAGACGTAGCGCAGGCGATTGAAGAGCCGGTCAACCAGATAATAGCGAGCATCAAGCGCGTCCTTGAAAAAACTCCGCCCGAACTTTCCGCGGACGTAATGGACCGCGGCATAATCCTCACCGGCGGCGGCGCGTACCTGCGCGGCCTTGCCGAACTCATCATGGAAGAGACTGAGATAAACGCGCTCGTTGCCGAATCGGCGGGAGAATGCGTGGCGCTTGGCACAGGCATAGCGCTTGAATCGCTCGACAAACTCAAAGAAACTGGCGCAGTGTATCTTGCTACAAAAAGAGGCATCAAGGCAAACAGCAGATAATGGACTACTGGTGGAGCGAAAGCGGCCTCAGGTTTGAATGCGCCGCCTGCGGGCGATGCTGCGGCGGCTCTCCCGGCGTCGTTTGGACGACGCCGGCGGAAAGAGCCAACATAGCGAAGGAACTCGGCATCGACGCGATGGCCTTTAGGGAAAAATATATGGTCAGGCTTGAAGGCAAATGCAGCCTTATTGAACTTGAAAACTACGACTGCATATTTCTTGAACGAAACTCAGCGAGGTGCAAAATTTACAAAGTACGGCCGCTACAGTGTCGTCTTTTTCCGTTTTGGCCCTCGCTGCTGACCGATCAAAATGGTTGGAATTATTACGCCAATTTTTGCCAAGGAATGAATCAAGGTAAATTATATTTGCCTGAAATATTGAATAAATTCTTAAATTTGCCAGCTGCGCGGTACTTATAGCCGTTATTTGGGGTAAAGCTGCTCTTTTGTCAGAAAATATAATCTCCTATAGCTGATATATTAGATAAATTAGACTAAATTGAGCGTTATATTCTTGAAATTGCATCTTGATTTTATTATGTACTAAGGTTAAACTTATATATGTAAAGAACTTTTAATTGAACCAAAACCTTTATGGGGTTCACAAAATTGAGGAGGTTGTTCAAATGCCATCAAATTGCTCAGTAGCACCGAAAGATGTATTCCCAACCATCGAAAAGCTTCTGCTTCGTGACGGTTTCGACATCGTCATCGACATGGAACAGTCAAAAGGAAGCCACATAGTTGATGCAGCCAGTGGTGCAAAATGGCTCGACTTCTACACATTCTTCGCGTCATCACCGTTTGGTATGAACCATCCCAAGCTTGACAACCCGGAATTTAAAGAAAAAATATTCCGCGCCGCGATCAATAAAGTCGCCAACTCCGACATCTACACACAGGAGATGGCCGAGTTTGTAAAGACGTTCGGCGAAGTTGCAGTCCCCGAGGGATTCAACCACGTATTCTTCATCGACTACGGTACGCTCGCAGTCGAGAACACTTTCAAGGTAGCCATGGACTGGAAAGTCCAGAAGCTGATGCAGAAGGGCAAAGTGACCCCCGGCGAAGCCTACAACGGACGCAAGGGCACAAAAATTATGCACTTCAACGAGGCGTTCCACGGCCGTTCAGGCTACACGCTCTCCGTCACCAACACCAACGACCCCAACAAACATCAGCGCTACGCCAAGTTCACAGAGTGGCCGCGCATCCTCAACCCGAAGGTCACATTCCCGCTCGAAGAGAACCTCGGACAGGTGGAATGGCTTGAAGCGCAGGCTGTCAAGCAGATAAAAGAAGCCCTCATGAACGATCCTGACGGACACGCGGCGATAATCCTCGAGACCATCCAGGGCGAAGGCGGCGACAACCACTTCCGCACAGAGTTCATGCAGCAGCTCCGCGACATCTGCGACGAAAACGAAATGCTCCTTATTTTCGACGAAGTCCAGTGCGGCATGGGCATCACGGGCAAGATGTGGGCCTGGGAACATCACGCACCTGTAAAGCCTGACCTCTTCTCCTTCGGTAAGAAGGCGCAGATATGCGGACTCGTAGCCGGCCCGCGCGTCGACGAAGTCGAAAACAACTGCTTCAAGGTCTCCAGCCGCATCAACTCAACATGGGGCGGCACGCTCGTGGACATGGTCCGCGCGCAGAGATACCTTGAGATCTACCGCGACGAAAAAGTCCTTGACTACGTCAGCAACGTTGCAGGCCCCGCGCTCTACGCCGGCCTCAAAGAGCTGGAGTCAGAATTCCCCGGATACATCCGCAACGTCCGCGGCAAGGGTCTTATGTGCGCATACGACATCTGCACGCCGGAGCTCCGCAACAAGTTCCTCGGCGAATGCCACAAAGAAAACATGCTCATCCTCGGCTGCGGCAGCAACACAGTCCGCTTCCGTCCCGCCCTCAACGTTCCTCTTGAGGACATCCAGAAGGGCATCGAGATCTCCCGCACAGCCGCAAAGAAAATATTCGGCTAATACCAACAATAAAACACTCCTTACAAACAAAAAGCTCGGGGCCTTCGCCCCGAGCTTTTTTATTTTCACAGTTTTTATTTCACAAAAATCACGCAGGCAAGAGGCGGCACGGTTATTTCGGCGGAGCTGTCCCTGTTGTGGAACGGGATATCCTGCGCCGTCACCGCGCCCATGTTGCCGACGCCGGAACCGCCGTATACACAGGCATCGCTGTTGAGCGCCTCTTTCCAGAGGCCGGGTTTTGGGAAGCCCATGCGGTAGCCGGTACGCGGCACTGGTGTGAAGTTCACGGCGGCGACAAGTTCGTTGCCCGCCTTGTCGCGCCTTATGAAGGAGACTATGCCGGCGTCTTTATCGGCGCAGTCTATCCATTGAAAGCCCTCCTGACTTGTGTCAAGCTCCCATAGCTCAGGGCGGCTTTTGTAGAAGTTGTTCAGGTCGGCCAGCCACTTTGCGGCGCCAGCGTGGAGCGGGTCTGCGAGCTCATGCCAGTCAAGGCTCTGGTCGTGGTTCCATTCGCGGCTCTGACCGAACTCGCCGCCCATAAAGAGCAGCTTCTTGCCGGGGTGCGCGAACATCCATCCGAACAAAAGCCGCAGGTTCGCCGCCTTCTGCCATGCGTCTCCCGGCATTTTTTCAAGCAGCGAGCATTTGCCGTAGACAACCTCGTCATGCGAGAAGGGCAGCACGAAGTTTTCGGCGTAGGCGTACCACATGCCGAAGGTGAGACGGTCGTGATAATATTTTCTGTATATCGGGTCCTTTGACATGTATGAGATGAAGTCGTTCATCCAGCCCATGTTCCATTTATAACCGAAGCCCAGGCCGCCGAGCCATACTGGTTTCGTCACCATAGGCCACGAGGTGGATTCCTCCGCCGTCATCTGTATGCCGGGAAAATCTTCGTAGAGCGCGCAGTTGAGCTCCTTTAGGAAATCTATCGCCTCAAGGTTTTCTTTGCCGCCGTATTTGTTCGGTATCCATTCGCCGCTGCGCCGCGAGTAGTCAAGGTAGAGCATAGAGGCTACCGCGTCTACGCGAAGGCCGTCTGCGTGGTATCGTTCGGCCCACATGTGCGCGGAGGAGATCAGAAAGCTGCGCACCTCGCCGCGCCCGTAGTTGAAGATGGCGCTCTTCCAGTCCGGGTGGAAGCCCTGACGCGGGTCCTGATGCTCGTATAGCGCGGTGCCGTCAAACTTTGAAAGGCCGAAGGCGTCGGTCGGAAAATGCGATGGCACCCAGTCGAGTATGACGGCTATCTGCGCTTCGTGAAGCGCGTCGACTAGCTCCATGAAATCTTCCGGCGCGCCGTAGCGCGAGGTGGGGGCGAAATATCCGGTCGTCTGGTATCCCCACGAGCCGTAGAAGGGGTGTTCCATTATCGGCATCAGCTCCACATGAGTGAAGCCGTTTTCCGTAAGATACTGCGGCAGCGTTTGCGCAAGCTCGCGCCATGTGAGAAAGCGGCCGCCCTCCGCGCGCCGCCAGGAACCGGCGTGCATCTCGTAGACGGACTGAGGCGCAGAGCAGTCGCTCTTTTGCGCGCGGGCCGCCATCCACTCCTCGTCGCGCCACGCGTGCATAGGCGCCGCCACGACGGAGGCGGTGTCGGGAGGCGTTTCGCAGAAAAAGGCCATAGGGTCGCTCTTGTTAAAACGTTCTCCGTTTGCCGCAGTGATGCTGTATTTATATTTTTCGCCGGTTTTTGCGCCGGGCACGAAGCCCTCCCATACGCCGGAGGAGTCCCATCGCGGCGCAAGCGGCGCGCGCCCTGCGTCCCAGCCGTTGAAGTCGCCTATGACGCTTACCGCGCCCGCCGCGGGCGCCCATACGGCGAAATGAACGCCCTCACGGCCCTCGTGGCTATGCGGATGCGCGCCTAGGAAATCGTAGACCCGCCTGTGAGTTCCCTCACGGAAGAGGTATATATCGTTTTCGGTGGCCAGCGTAGGCCCGTAAATAATGTCGCTGTTCATTGATAATCGCCTCCGCTCTTATTTATGATATTATATCCTGATAATGGTATCGGAGGTAGGATAATGGACGCACTCTTTTCGTATAATAAGATAACCAATGAAGCTATAGATGAGATAGAGAAAAAAATCGGGGCCTGCAACGTCTGCCGCGACGAGGAAAAGGTAAAAACCTATTCGCGCGACGAGGTGCCGCAGAGCGCCTATGACAGAGAATATTGCGCGGAGCTGCTGGTATTCCCAGAGAGCACGGAGCACGTTTCGGCGGTCATGAAGATAGCGTGGGAACGTCGCATACCGGTTACGCCGCGCGGCGCCGGCACAGGGCTTTCCGGAGGCGCTATGCCGGTCTGCGGAGGCATCGTAATGAGCTTTGAGAAGATGAACAACATCCTGGAGCTTGACGAAGAAAACCTGACTCTGACCACCGAACCTGGCGTCGTCACTTCGGAGATTAGCCGCATGGCGGCGCAGCACGGGCTGCTTTACGCGGGCGACCCGTGCAGCGGGGACGCCTCGTACATCGGCGGCAATATCGCGGAAAACGCCGGCGGCAACAAGGTGATAAAGTACGGCGCGACCGGCGCTCAGGTGCTGGCGCTGGAGGTGGTGCTGCCGGACGGCTCCGTCACATGGTTTGGCGGCAAACGCCGCAAGGACGTAACGGGGCTTGACTTCGTGCATCTTATGGCCGGCTCTGAGGGCGTGCTTGGCGTCATCACGAAGGCGGTGCTGAAGCTGCTGCCTCTGCCGCGCTTTTCTGTGGACTTGCTCGCCGCCTTTGACGACCCGCAGAGCGCGATAGATTTCGTCCCAAAGATAATCACCGAAGGCGGGCTGATCCCCGCCTCGATAGAGTTTCTTGATAAAAAGGCGCTGGACCTCGCGCAGCGGTATCTGGGTTCTCCCGTTCCAGCTGGAGAGGCGGGTGCTGCGCTTATCATCCAGCTTGAAGAAAACGACGCGGCGAGGCTCGAGGCCCAGTTTGAAGAGATAGGCAAACTTTCGCAGCGCCACGGCGCCTACGAGGTCTACGTGGCGGATACGCGCAGCACGAAAGAGCGCATCTGGCAGGCGCGCAAGAGCGTCCCCGAGGCGGTCTCTTTTTTCTACAGCCGATACACGAAGGAGGACCTCGTAGTTCCCACCGCGCTTGTGCCGAAGCTGCTTGAAATGGTGCGCGAGACGGCGGAGGCCGACGGTCTGGAGTGGATAGCCTACGGCCACGCGGGCGACGGAAACATGCACTGCACGATAATCTCGCCCGACTGCCCGAACTGGCACGACCGGCTCCACGCGGCGCAGGAGGATATCTACAAAAAAATAAAGAGGCTTGGAGGCACGCTATCCGGCGAGCACGGCATAGGATTCAAGCGCAAGGATTACATGAAATATTTTATAGACGAGGCGCAGCTTGAACTGATAAAGCGCGTGAAGCTCGCCTTTGACCCGAGGAATATTTTGAATCCCGGAAAACTGGTTGACTGGAAGACCGGCGACTGATGCCGCGCAGACGACAAAGCGGCCTTTTGATCCACATAACCTCGCTGCCGGGCGCCTATTCCGTGGGAGACATGGGGCCGGTGGCCGTTGACTTTGCCGGGCACATGAGCCGGCTTGGTTTTTCCGTGTGGCAGATGCTGCCGCTCACGCCGACCGCTGAAATTTTCGGCAACTCGCCTTACTGCGCGCCGTCCGCCTTCGCGGGCAACCTGCTTCTTGTAAGCCCGGATGCGCTTGCCCAGGAGGGGTTTGTGACGCAGGAGGAGCTTGCCGCGTGGTTTGCGCCATCGTTGGGCCGCGCCGATTTTGCTTCGGCGCACAGCTGCAAAAAATCGCTGCTTGCTCTTGCGTGGAGGCGTTTTTGCGCGGAGCCGGAAAAATTTGCAGACGTTCGCGGCGAATATGAGGCCTTTTGCGCCGAAGAAGATTCTTGGCTTCGCGATTATGCGCTCTTTACGCTGCTTAAGGAAAAATTCGACGGCGCGCCGTGGGCCGCGTGGCCCGCGCCGTATGCCGCGCATGATGAATCTGCGCTTGATTTGCTTCTTTGCGAAGAAAAAGAGGGCGTAGATTTCATCCGATTCTGCCAGTTTGTCTTTTACCGCCAGCTTCGCGCGCTCTCTTTGCGCTGCGCGGAATGCGGCGTCACGCTTATGGGCGACCTTCCCATATATATCGCCTGGGACAGCGCGGACGTATGGGCTTCGCGCGAGCTTTTCGACCTTGACGAGCAGGGCTTTCCGCGCGGCGTGGCCGGCGTGCCGCCCGACTATTTCAGCCCAACTGGGCAGAGGTGGGGCAACCCTCTTTATAACTGGGAGCGTATGCGCGCCGACGATTTTGCGTGGTGGCGCGCGCGCATCGCCCATACTCTTAAATATTTCGGGCTGCTTCGCATAGACCATTTCAGAGGACTCTGCGCCTTCTGGGCGATACCGGCCTCAGAGCCTACGGCGGTAAACGGAGAGTGGAGGCAGGCGCAAGGCAAAGAGATGCTGCGCGCCTTTTACAAGATTGACTGGGCTGGGCGCGGGCCTCTGCCGTTTATTGCGGAAGACCTTGGCATAATTACGGACGACGTGCGCGATCTGATGCGCGAGCTTGGCCTGCCCGGCATGAAGGTGCTTATGTTCGCCTTCGGCGGAGAGGTGGACAACCCGTATCTTCCGCACAACACGGAGCCGGCCTCCGTCGTCTACACCGGCACGCATGACAACGACACAGCGGTTGGCTGGTGGCGCGCGGGTTCCTCGGTGCGTGAGAGGATAAATTTCAGCCTCTACAGCGGACGCGAGGTGACGCGCGAGAATGCGGCGGCCGTCATGACGCGCATGGCTCTTTCCTCCGCGGCGGAGCTGGCCGTCGTGCCTGTGCAGGACATCCTTGGGCTTGACGGCTCGTGCCGGATGAACGTCCCGTCGCAGGCATCTGGGAGCTGGCAGTGGCGCCTGACGCCGCAGCAGATGAAAAACATAGCGGAACCCGGCTGCGACTTTGTCGGCGTGCTGAAAGAGCTAAACAAGATATACGGCAGGATATAAAATATAATATAAACAGATATAAAAATGAGAAAGGGCGTCAAAATGGAACATGTAATGAACTCACGAGGAGCATATACGCGCGCGCGCCGCGACTACAGGGAGCTGGTCTTTTTCGCCCTCCTCGTATGCGCGCTCTTCTTTAAATTTTACTTCCTCGAGTACGAGGTCTCGGGCGCCGTCACGCGGATGCCGCTGTCGATGGCGGCCTCTTTTGCCATAATCCTGCTCTTTGCGCTGCCGGTATCGCTCTTCTGGCGCAGGGGGCGCTTTGCGCTGGCGATTCTTTTCGACCTTGCTGTGACGGCGCTCGTCGTGACCGACCTGCTCCATATCCGCTATTATTCGGACCTGTTTTCGTTCCATAATATAGGCCTCTCCGCGCAGGTGGGGGAGATATCCGAATCGGTCTTCGCGCTCTTTTCCGTGAAGGATCTGCTTTACTTTGCGGACGTCCCCGTGCTTGCGGGCTATATGCTCTTCTTCAAAAAAGCCTCTGTACGCCCCTTCTTTCGCAGGATAACGCGCCGCAGGCTCCGCGTCACGCTTGTTTTCTTCTGCGCCGCGCTTGCTCTCTTTTCATACCGTATATACAGCTACAACGCAAAGGTGCCTGGCGTGCTGCGCGCGATGTGGGACAGGCCCGCCGTCTGCAACAACGTAGGCGCTCTTACCTACCATCTCGTCGATACAAAAAACAGCCTCTTCGACGCCGCGTCTCGCAAGAAGCTCTCGCCGTTGGAGGTGGAGGCCGTTAAGGCCGCCTTCGGCGCGAAGAACGCGAAAGAAAAGCTGCCGGAGGGAGTGTTCGGCGCGGCGAAGGGAAAAAATCTCATCGTCATACAGGTGGAGTCTCTGCAAAGCTTCGTCATAGGGCTCAAATACGACGGCAAATATGTGACGCCGCACCTCAACGCCTTTTTCAGGGAGGCGTCGCTTGCCTCGAACATTTACAACCAGACGGCGGCCGGCAACAGCTCCGACGCGGAATTTATAGCAAACACAGGCCTCTATCCGTCCGCCGCAGGCGTCGCCTACACGCGCTTCGCCGGCAACAGCTACCGCGCGATGCCGCAGACGCTGCGCGACAGCGGCTATTCCACCTTCGGGCTGCACGGCGACCGCGCCGGCTTCTGGAACCGCGGCCACATGTACCCGGCGCTCGGCTTCGAGCGCTTCGTCAGCCGCAAGGACTTCGTCTATGACGAAGGAATAGGCATGGGGCTAAGCGACAAGAGCTTCTTCCGGCAGGCGCTGCCGATGATGAAAGCTGAAAAAAAGCCCTTCTACGCCTTCTTGGTGACGCTCTCGAGCCACTATCCGTTCAACTTTCCCGGCCTCGTCGAACAGTCCGGCTTTGACGCGGGGCCGCTCAAAGGAAGCGTCGTAGGCGACTACCTCGCCGCCATCCATTATTTTGACACTCAGTTCGGCGCCTTCATCGAAGGGCTGAAAAAAGACGGGCTTTACGATACAAGCGTCATCGTCGTCTACGGCGACCACAACGCCATCCCGAAATGGGACTCGCCTAACCTCTCAAAGCTGCTTGTCGTAGACCTTACGCGGGATCACAACTGGCGGCGCGTTTCAAGCGTCCCGATAATAATAAACGTGCCCGGGGTAAAGCGCCTCAAGTACAACAAAAAAACGGCGCTCGGCCTGGCGGGGCTGCCGCGCACGCTCTGCGCGCTGCTTGGAGCAGACTTTAAATCCGGGCTCGGCGGAGATTATTTTGACATGGAAAACACAGACGCGCCCGTCATATTCAGAAACGGCTCATACGTGACAGGCGGCGTCTTCGTTCAGCCGGCGAAAAAAAGCGCTGTCGACCTGCGCACTGGCGCGCCTCTTGATTACGGCAAGTATGACAGGACCACGAAAAACGCGGCGGAGATGCTTGACGTAAGCGACAAGATACTTGAATACGACCTGATGCCGGTAATTTTCTAAAAGGGTGAGTTTTGCGATGAGGCAGGACAAGAGACAAACGGCGATCGTAATTCCCGGTTTCTGGCTTCCGATAATAGCCGCGTTTTTAGTCTGGCTAAAATTTTTCTCAGTCGATTTCGCGGCGGCGGGAGTGCTCAACTGGCCGGTCTTTGGAGTGGAAGAGGCGCTTGGCCCGCTGCGGCACGTAGTGCGCGCGGCGGCTGTCGCCCCTCCTTCGCTTGCCGCCGTCCTCTGCCTTTTTATACCGGCGGCCTTTTTGCCCGGCAGGTTTAAAGTAGGTGCTGCGCTTGCGCTTGATTTTCTGCTTTCCGTCCTTGTCGGGACAGACAGGCTCTTTATAAGATACTACGCGGATATTTTCATCTTTCACGACCTGACGCTCGTCTCGCAGACGGGGCTGATCGTAAAATCAATATGGGCGCTGCTCAAACCGTGGGATTTTTTGGTCTTCGCCGACCTTCCGATAGCCCTCTGGCTGCTGCGCACTGGGCGCGTGCGCTTTGACTTTGCGGCGAAGGCACGTAGGGGGAGGGCTGTGCTTGTTTTGCTCTTTGCCGCCTCCCTTCTTGTGCAGGGCGCGGCTTTGTGGCATTTGAAGACGAGCCGTCCGAACATAATAAACGCCATGTACGACAGGCTTTCCGTCTGCGCGTGGATAAGCTCCGGCACCTTCCACTGGTGGGACGCGATCAGCCTCGCGCACAAGACGCTCGCGCCGCGCGGTGTCCCCGCGGCTCAGACGGAGGAGATAGCGCGTTGGTTTGCCGCATCGGTCCCCGCGCCGCACGCGCGCACGAAGGCGGTCAACCTCGTGCTCGTGCAGTGCGAGTCGCTCCAGTATTTTGTGACAGACCTTGCGATAAACGGCGTCCCCGTGACGCCGAACCTCAATAAATTCAAAAACGAGTGCCTCTACTACCCGAACGCGTGGAGCCAGGCGGCTGGCGGCAACAGCTCCGACGCGGAGTTCATGGCAAACACGGGGCTCTTTCCCGCGCCCTTTGGAGCGGCCTACACCTTATACGCCAACGACGACTACAACTCTCTTGCGCGCGTTATGCGCCAGCAGCGCGGCGCGCGCGCCGTCGTAGTGCAGGGGACGAAGAGCGCGTTCTGGAACTGCCACCGTATGCACCCGAAGCTCTGGTTCCACAAGCAGTACAGCCAGAGCACCTACCCCGACGACGAGGCGATCGGCCTCGGCTTAAGCGACCGCGCCATCTTCACGCGCGTCCTTTCGCTCTTTGGGGAGATGGACGGCCCCTTCTACGGCTTCATCGTGACGCTGACGAGCCATCATCCGTTCGATTTTGAAGGCATACCGAAGGACTCTCTGCCCCTGCCACCTGAGCTGCAAAATACGCTCATAGGAAATTATCTGCTCTCCGTAAATTATTTTGACAAACAATTCGGCCTCTTCATCGACGGCATGAGAGAGCGCGGCCTTTTAGACAAAAGCCTCATCGTAGTCTACGGCGACCATCCGGCCGTCCCCATAGCCTACAGAGAGGACATGGAGCGGCTGCTTGGCAAAAGCCTGGAAGATGCGGCCGATTGGAAGGCGACGCGCCGCGTCACGCTGATGTTCCGCGTGCCGGAGTACGCGAAATCCCCGAAGGTCTTATATGAAAACGCGGGACACATGGACATCCTTCCAACCGCCGCGGGACTCATGGGGCTTAAAATAAAAACTGTTTTTGGGAACGACCTGCTATCGTCCGGCAAAAAATCGCCCGTCGTCTTTAGGAACGGCAGCTACATAGACGGCGACACCTTCGTTGAGCCTGGAATCGGGCGCGCCTCAAACCTCAAAACCGGCGAGCGCCGGGACGACGGAGAATTTGAAAAAGAAACGCAAGAGGCCGCGCTGCGTCTTAAATACAGCGACCTCATTCTGGAACACAATCTAATTGAAAAAATATTAAAAATCACAAGATGAGGCGGCGGCATTTGGCATTGTAATAACAGGCTATCGGATGTAAGATAGATAGGCCTATGAAATTAGAACGGGAGTGGCTTTATTATGGACAAGACGGAATTGTTTTACTGGGTGATTTGGTGGGGATGGTGGATAATCCAGTTTATCCTCTACACGCTTCTGGCCGGTCTCATGTGCGACGGCCTCTATCAGATTGCGGTGAGCCTCCGCGGCTTCTGGAGCCAGCAAAAGCTGCCTCAGGCAAAGCGCTACAGACGCTTTTGCGTGCTCGTGCCCGCTCACAACGAGGCTATGGTTATAACTCCGCTTCTTGACAGTTTGGCAAATCAAAATTATCCGAAGAACTGCTATAAAGTCTACGCCTCTTGCGACAACTGCTCTGACAATACGGCGGAGCTTGCTTCGCGTCACGGCGCGGTTGCGCTTGAACGCTTCGACAAAGAACACAACGGCAAGACATGGAACGTCCGCTGGGCGCTGACCAAGATCCCCTTTGACGAATACGACGCTCTTGCGATGTTTGACGCGGACAATCTGGCCGACAAAAACTTCCTGATGGCGATGAACAACTACATGGAGCTGCACCCGGAGGCCGAGGCCATCCAGGGAGTGCTTGACGTAAAGAACCCCGACGACAACTGGCTGACGCGTTCCTACGCGCTCGCCTACTGGTTCACCAACAGATTCTGGCAGCTTGCACGCGGCCTTTGGGGGCTTTCCTGCACGCTGGGCGGAACCGGCCTCGTCATCCGCACCGCGACGCTTGAACGCATCGGCTGGAACCTTCAGAGCCTCACGGAGGATCTTGAGATGTCGACGCGCCTCATCCTCTCCGGCAGCCGCGTCCACTGGAACGACGCGGCCGTCATCTACGACGAAAAGCCGCAGGACATGGCCATCTCAAAACGTCAGCGCACGCGCTGGATGCAGGGCCATTACTGGGTCTTCTGGAACTACGGCTGGGACGCGCTGAAAGCCTTCTTCGTCACGCGCCGCCTCCAGTATCTCGACCTCTTCCTCTACCTGCTCGCCCCGGCGAAATCCTGCCTCGGCATCATCATAATGCTCGCCGGTATGGCCTTTACTCTTATAAACAACATGGTGCTCTATCCGTCGTCCGACATCCCGCAGTCGATGATGGAATGGTCGCTCTTCTTCGGGCTGCCCATCTTCTCCATCATCGCCTTCTGCCTCATCTGCGCCATAGCGGGGCCGTCGATGCACGAAAAGAAATTCACCCTCAGATATGTGAAGGATACCTTCGCGTATTTCTGGTTCGGGCTCACATGGATACCGATACTCTTCAAAGCCGCCTTCCTCGCGAAAGATCAGGGCAACTGGGTCAAGACGGAGCATACGCGCAGCATGTCCATTGACGAGTTGAAGTCCAAGTAGCGGGGGGAAGAGATCATAAAAACACAGTTCGCACTATTTACGGAGCGCCGCTTCCTGCCGTTCTTCCTGACGCAGTTTCTCGGAGCCTTCAACGACAACCTTTTTAAAAGCGCGCTTGTAACGCTGATAACTTTTCGGCTCGCAGCAGTCTATAATGTCAACGCCCCGATGCTCATAACAGTAGTAGCGGGGCTTTTTATTTTGCCCTTTTTTCTGTTTTCGTCGCTCGCGGGGCAGATATGCGACAAGTATGAAAAAAGCTTTCTTATCCGCATAATAAAATTTGTTGAGATAATCCTCATGTGTCTGACGGCGGCGGCCTTTGAGATGATGCAGCTTTGGTGGCTCGTCTTTCTGCTCTTCTGCATGGGCACTCAGTCCACCTTCTTCGGCCCGCTCAAATACAGCATACTGCCGCAGCTTTTGACCGACGACGAACTTATCGCAGGCAACGGCCTTGTAAACGCCGGAACGAACGTGGCGATACTGACTGGCACGCTCTGCGGAGGGCTGCTCATACTCTCCGCGTCAGGAAGGCACTACATCGCAATAGGCATAATCGGCGTGGCTATCGCAGGATACGCCGCCTCCCGCTTCATCCCCAACTCACCCGCAGCTGCGCCCGGTCTTAAGATAGACCGCAATCTCTTTCGTTCTACGTGGCAGATGCTCGCCTATCCCGTCGCAAACAAACGCGTCTTTACCGCGATACTCGGGATAAGCTGGTTCTGGTTCATCGGCTCCGTCTACCTGGCGCAGTTTCCGTCGTACGCAAAGGACGTCATAGGCGGAGATGAGCAGGTATCGACATTGTTTCTAGTCATATTTTCAATAGGCGTGGGGCTTGGCGCCACCTGCTGCAACAAACTGCTGAAAGGCCGCGTCTCGGGAAAATACCTGCCGGCGAGCCTCGTCTGCATCAGCCTCTTCACAGCGCTGCTCTGCTACTTCAGCCGCGACCTCTTCCCCGGCCAACAACTGGGTTCGCTTGCCGTCTTTATAGGCTCGCCAGGCTCCGTTCCGATAATCCTATCAATGCTGCTGCTTGCGGTGGCGGGTGGCATATTCAGCGTTCCTATGTACGCCATAATGCAGCGGCTCACGCCGCCCACGCACATGGCGCGCGTAATAGCGTCGCTCAACATCTTCAACTCATTCTATATGGTGGTGGCCGCTTTGCTCTGCGCCGTCATGATAGGCGCGGGAGCCTCCATCTTGTTCATCTTCATCTCTATGGCGGCGCTGAACTTTTTCATGCTGCCGTTAGCCTTTAAACTCTCGGGGGTAGATTATGACTGATCGTCAAATGAGAAACGCGCTCATCCAGAGCGCCCGCGAAATGCTGGCCGCCGGACTCGTGCAGGGAACCGGCGGAAATTTCAGCCTGCGCTGCGAAGAGGGGCTTATCATCACGCCAAGCGGCATGGAGTACAACACGCTGACGCCGGAAGACCTGCCAAAGCTTGCGCTCGACGGCAGAGTGCTTGAAGGCAGAAGAGCGCCCTCTGTGGAAAACGGGCTGCACCGCGCCATCTATCGCGCGCGACGCGACGTGTTGGCCGTCGTGCACACCCATTCCGTCTGTGCTTCGGCCGCCTCCGCGCTTAGGCGTGCGCTTCCCGCGCTGCTTGACAATCAAGCGGTGCTTTTTGGCGGGGCTGTGCCCTGCGCAGCATACGCGCCTATCGGCACGCCGGAGCTTGCGGAAAACGCACTTTCGGCGCTGGGACGCGGTTTTGCCGTGCTTCTTGCGAACCACGGGGCGGTCTGCGTGGGAGCCACGCTGAAAGAGGCTGAGAGCCGCTGTTTTATGCTTGAACTTTTTGCAAAAGTATATTTTTTGACGGCGGGGGCCGGAGGGGCCGTCGCACTCACAGAGGCCGAAGCAAAAGACGAGGCTGAGGACATGGCAAGACGCTACGGCCAGCAGCAGAAATAATAATTAAAAATAAAACGCGCCGGGCGCAAGAAATAAATAAGCGGGCCTTTCCTTTGAGGGGAAAAGCCCGCTTATTGTCCTATTAAGGAAAAACTACATAGAAATAGCGGATACCGGGCAGGTGGAGACGCATGAGCCGCATTCCACGCACGGGTCTGGGTCAACGTGGGCTTTGCCGTCCTGCATTGAGATAGCGGATACCGGGCACACGCCGACGCAGGCCTCGCAGCCTACGCATACATCCTGATCAACTGTTGCTTTAGCCATTGTAAGAAGTCCTCCTTAAGGTTTTTAGCTCTCATATTTTGATACGGGGACAAGATCCCCGCATACGGTGACTATTCTAGCGTGAAATGCCTCAAGCATCAACTGGTATTTTTAAAATAAATTATTGATAAATTTCATGTTCCAATAATACTATTCTAAGTAAAACTACAGAGCCGTCATCCTTAAATTAAGACTATAAATTACAGTAAGTTTGTTGCTGCAAAACTTTTAAATAAAAAATAAATATCGAAAAATTACATAGTTTACCAAAAGAAGGAGGTGCAATAAGAGCCATTGTTATCGCTTTTTTAAGTTCCGCAAATCTTCTAAATTTTGAAAGGAGAGTTGGTCGTTAATGGAACAGGAGAAAAAGAACATCCAGGAAAAAGAACCAAAAATTCCGTCGCTGCTGGTTTCACTTCTTATACTGCTTGCCGTTGCCGGAATGATAATGGCGGCCGTTTTGAAGTACGGCACAGACATCCACATCGTGCTTATTTTAGGAGCTATACTTGCAGGCGCAGTAGGCGTATTTTATTTAGGCTTTAAATATGAAGCGATTGAAACAGGGATAATCGACGGTATCATGGTCGGTATGCAGGCATGCCTCATCCTCTACACGGTAGGCCCGCTCGTCGGCACTTGGATAAGCAGCGGAGTCGTCCCCAGCATGATCTACTACGGACTCTCCATCATCTCGCCTTCGATCTTCCTCTTTGCTACACTTATAATCTGCTCGGTCGTATCTCTCGCCACGGGTACCTCGTGGGGCACCTCCGGCACCGTCGGCATCGCGCTTCTTGGCATAGCTATAGGCCTTGGAGTCCCGGCGCCTCTCACCGTCGGCATAATAATCTCCGGAGCCTACTTCGGAGACAAGATGTCGCCTCTTTCTGACACTACGAACTTGGCCCCGGCAGTCTCCGGCACCTCGCTCTTCCAGCATATACGCGCCATGTGCTGGACGACCGGCCCGACCTACGTCATAGTAGTGGCCATCACGCTCTTCATAGGATTCAGATATTCAAGCGGCACGCTCGACTATACAAAGATCGAAGCGCTTCAGCTTCTGCTCGCAAAAGAATTCTGGATCAGCCCCATTTCCCTTATCGCACCTATCGCTGTCATCGGCCTCTCGGCAATGCGTAAGCCCGCCCTTCCGTCACTTTGGATAGGCATAGGCATCGCCGTTGGATTTGCCTTTGTACAGGGACACACCTTCGGCGACATCCTGAACATCATGCAGAACGGATACGTGCCTACGGTAACGGCGGACATCGCAAACACAGCGGAGGACCAGGCCGCTCTTGCAGCCATCCTTACGAAGAACGGCATTACAATGGATGCGAAAGTGGTGCTTGAAGCCGCCAAAGACATCGTGACGCTCATGGAGCGCGGCGGCCTCCAGTCGATGAACTGGACGATCTCCCTCATCCTCTGCGCGTTCACCTTCGGGTCCACGATGAACATCTGCGGATTCCTCAAAGTCATCCTTGAGGCCATCATGAAGCCGATAAGGACAGTCGGCGGCC